>VSNB01000160.1 GCA_009774055.1 Clostridiales bacterium | reverse complement strand
TCGGATAGGTTTTTTGGCATACATCGGGGGGAGCCGTCCAGCGGGACGGCTCCCCCCTATGCGTTTGGATATGGCAGGGCTGCGGGCCCTGGGTTACTTTTTCGTTTCCGGCTCCTGGAAGGACAGGGAGACGAACTCCCCCTTCTCAAACTCCACCGTGAAGGGGCGCGTCTCCTCCTGGCCGGAGGCGTTCTTGCAGGTGACGGTGGACTGGACGGTGACCCGGTCATCATCAGAAGAGGTGTAGGTCCAGCCACTCTTGGAGGGGAACACGGCGCTCTCCGGCACGTCCAGCCGGGCCTTGACGGCGGACAGGCAGACCGACAGCAGCGCGTCCCGCTGCTCCAGCCCCATGTAGAAGTCCGTCACAGGCGCGATGACCTCGCCGTTCCGGTAGATATCGCCGCCGTCGCAGGTGATGGAGGTAACGGCCTTGCCCTTGTTCTCCAATTCCACGACAATGCTCTTGGAGGGCTCCATATAGCGGGCGGTGTTCCGGTCGTGGACGGTGTAGGAGGAGCTGGTTTCGCCGGCGGAGAGAATCTTGGCCTCGGTGATCTCTGCAAAGCCGCAGGATTCAAAGACCGCCAGTACCGCCTTCTCCTCGGTCTTGGACAGCTCCATGGCCTCCCCCAGCATGGTTTCCGAAATCATTTTTTCACCGAAGGGCAGATCGAAGGGCGGGGCGATGGGGAAATGGAACAGCGCAATGGAAGCCCCCGCCGCCAGAATCAGGGCCAGCGCGAGAATCAGGGCCAGGGGAAGAATGCTGGTTTTCTGCTTGGCCGAACAGTGGGGACACAGTTTGGCCTTCTTGGGAATCTGCTCCTTGCAGGCGGAGCAGACCTTCATCTTGGGGGCCTTTTCCTTTTTCGGCGTTTTTTCTTTTTTAGGCGCCTTTTCCTGCTCGGGCGCCTGCTCGTCGTTGGGCTTCTTGCTCATGGTGACTCCTCTTTCCTGACCGGCGCGGCGCGGACGCCGCAGCGCAGATTCGTTTTTGGGCGGAGAGCTTCCTCCGTCTGGCATTATATCAGCTTTCTCCCGTTTGTGCAAGGGGAAGAATGAAGACGACACGGAAATCAATTTTGCCCCCAAAGAGGAAAAGTGGTAGAATGGGGACATGAAAAGCATAAAGGAGTACTTCGAGGAAGTAGAAACGACAAAAGAATATGATACGGAATTTGAAGAAAAGGGAAAGAAAACCAGTGAATGGCATTACTATATCTCCAGCAGAAAAGTGTCTGCACGGGACCTGCTTTATCCCGCCCGGATGGAGTGGTCTGTGGAATTTATGCACTGGCTGCCGGATGTCCATTTTGGTGAGGGTTTTTGCCACGCCTAGGATAGAAATGTTCAGAAAAATCTCAATATCCTCCGAAAATTCGCCCTATCCATTATCAAATCGTTTGAAATATAAACCTCCTCCAAATACCCCCTTTCCCACATCATGTTTGACTGCCTTCTTGAGCCTAACGCTCTTGTCTCTCTTTGGTGTGAAAATTGATTTCCGTGTCTTTGCAGAGGGCGTCTTGACAAAAGGCGGCCGTTCTGATAAGATAGCGGCGTTGGCAGGCGGACCTCCGGTGAGGTCCGCCTGTTTCATTTTCCCGGACAAGGGAATTGCCGCGAAAGGAGGTATATTACAATGGAAATTCATTCCATCCCCGTCACCCAAAGCAGCCGGGGCCAGGTTCTGGCCCTGGAGCTTCTGCCGGAGCAGCGGGACTACATTGAAACCATAGAGCAGCGCCTGGAGGAGGCCGGACGGATCCGTGACTGGCATCCGGTGGGGCTCTGTGACGGTGAGGAGCTGTTGGGCTTCGCTATGTACGGCTGGTTCTTCTGGGAGTATTTCCCCAGGGGGCGGCTGTGGCTGGATCGTTTTCTGATCGACCGCCGCTGCCAGGGCAGGGGCTGCGGCAAAGCCGCCCTGGGGCACATGCTGGACCGCCTGGCCCTGGAGTACCCGAAGAAACCCATATATTTGAGCGTGATCCCGGGCAATGACGCGGCCATCCGCCTGTACCGAGGAGCCGGATTCCGCTTCACTGGGGAAAAGGACGTCCACGGAGAGGACGTGATGCGCCTGGCGTATCCCGAAAGAAATTCCTGAAAAACCCACCGCGCCCCTTGAACCTCCGGAGAAATTTTGATACAATGATTTTACCATCATTCACCTGTGAGAAAGAAGGAGGACTGATCCGCCATGGATTATCAAAAGGAATACCAAAAGTGGCTGGCCAGCGATGCGCTGACCGCCGAGGAGCATGCCGAGCTGGAAGCCATCAAGGACGATCCCAAGGAGATTGAGAGCCGGTTTTACGGCCCCCTGGAATTCGGCACTGCCGGACTGCGGGGCACCATGGCCATGGGCCTGCACCACATGAACCTCTATGTGGTCCGCCACGCCACCCAGGGCTTTGCCAACGTCATCTGCGCCGAGGGCGAGAAGGCCAAGGAGAAGGGCGTCGCCATCTGCATGGACTGCCGTCTCCACGGCATGGAGTTCGCCCGGGCCGCCGCTGAGGTCTGCGCCGCCGCCGGCATCAAGGTACGCATTTTTGATGCCTTGCGGCCCACCCCGGAGCTGAGCTTCGCCGTGCGCCACTACGGCTGTCAGGCGGGCATTAACGTCACCGCCAGCCACAATCCCAAGGAGTACAACGGCTACAAGGTCTACTGGGAGGACGGCGCCCAGCTGCCGCCCCAACACGCCGACGCCATCGCCAGGGAGCTGGAGAAGATCGACATCTTCACCGGCATCAAGACCATGCCCTACGACGAGGCCGTCAAGGCCGGGATGATCACTGTCATGGGCCAGGAGACGGATGAGGCGTTCCTCCAGGAGGTCATGGCCATGGTCACCGACACGAGCGCTATTCCCGCCGTAGCGGACAGCTTCAAGCTGGTCTATACCCCCTTCCACGGCTGCGGACACAAGCTGGTTCCCGAGGCCCTCAAGCGGGCGGGGGTGAAGCATCTGCTCTGCGAGCCCCAGCAGATGGTCATCGACGGCAATTTCCCCACGGTGAAGTCCCCCAATCCGGAGAACCCCGAGGGCTTCTATCTGGCAGTAGAGCTGGCGAAGGCCAACGACGTGGACTTCATCCTGGGCACCGACCCGGACAGCGACCGGGTAGGCATCATGGTCCGGGACAAGGACGGGGAGTACAAGGTCATGACCGGCAACCAGACCGGCGTGGTGCTGCTGGACTACCTGCTGGGGGCCATGGAGCGCACTGGCAAGCTGCCCAAAAATCCGGTGGCCCTCAAGACCATCGTTACCACTGAGATGGCCCGGGCCGTGGCCGAGAGCCATGGAGCCAAGAGCTACGACACCTTCACCGGCTTCAAGTTCATCGCCGAGAAGAAGAACGCCCTGGAGGGCAGCGGCGAGGGCAAGGTGGTGTTCTCCTACGAGGAGAGCTATGGATACATGCTGGGGGACTACGTCCGGGACAAGGATGCCGTGACCGCCTCCCTGCTGCTCACGGAAATGGCGGCCTACTACTACGCCAAGGGCATGACGGTCCTGGACGCCTACCAGGCCCTGTGCGAGAAGCACGGCTTCTACGGGGAGAAGACCCACAATCTGGTAATGCCCGGCCTGGACGGCCTGGCGGATATGGCGAAGCTGATGAAGTCCCTGCGGGAGGCTCCTCCTGCCGAGATCAGCGGCGTGAAGGTGGTTCAGTTCAAGGACTACGCCGACGGCAGCGTGGTGGACTGCGCCACCGGCGGGAAGACCGCCATGGAGCTTTCCGGCTCCAATGTCCTCCGCTTCGAGCTGGCGGACGGGACCTCGATCATTGTTCGTCCCTCCGGGACCGAGCCCAAGATTAAGGTTTATATCCTTACCAAGGGGAAGGATGCCGCGGAGCGGGATGTCAATGTTAAGAAGTATGGTGAGTGGGTAGATACGCTCAAGAAATAAGATTTCTCTTCTCTTCGCGCGCTCCGTGCGCGCACGGAACATTCTTCTCGAATCGGCCCGGGGGCTGCGCGCCCCCGGACCCTGCGCCTACTTTTGGCCCGCGCCAACGATTATTCATGACCGCATCGAGCGGTCATGAATAATTGATTGTTTGCGGCCACTCGATGTGGCCGTGAACAATCTTAGTAGGCAAAAACGCGCTTAAACCTGCGGTTTAAGAATCCCTTATGATTACGAGGGGATTTTGTTTTTGCGCTTCCACTGCAGTCTGTCCGGTCTGAACCGGACCGGCTCCCATGGATCGGGCGAAGCGTCTATTTGAGGATGGTATCGGCAGACCCTACGTCTCACACGGGGGGAGCTCCCGAAAAGAACCTCGGGAGATTCAGCGTGTGTGACGGTAGGCACCGAAGTGTGCTCGTGGGTAGACGCAGAAGTCCGGCGCACCAGCGAAGGCATCAATACAGAACTACCAGGGTACGTCGGAGCGTAAATAAATCACCCCCGTAATGTAGGAGGATTCTCAAGGAACGTAGTTCCTTGCGCGACCTTTTGCTTCTTTTCGCTCGCGCGAAAAGAAGGCCCCGCCCCGGCAGGGGCAAAGGTAAAATAAGAAAAGAGCGGAGCGGCCCGCAGGGCCGCAGAGAATGAGGAGTAATTATGAAATTTTCCAGTAAGGTAAAAAAGTGCGGCCTTTCCCCCATGCGCAAGTTCCACCCCTACGCAGTGGCGGCCAAGGAGGCGGGAAAGAAAATCTACCACCTGAACATCGGCCAGCCGGACATCGAGACGCCTCCCCAGTACTTTGAGGCGGTCCGGAATTTCCAGCTGCCGGTGCTGGAGTACGCTCCCTCGCCGGGACTGCCGGTGCTCATTGACGCCATCCAGAAGTATTATGACGACCTGGGGATGCATTTTGAGAAGGGCGACATCCTGATCACCACTGGGGGCAGCGAGGCGCTGCAGATCGTCTTTAACTGCATCCTGGACGATGGAGACGAGATCATCATCCCTGAGCCCTTCTACCCCAACTACAACACCATGGTCAACACCTGCGGCGCGGTGATCCAGCCCGTTCCCACCTCCCCGGAGGAGGGCTACCACTACGCCGACCGGGCGAAGATCGAGGCGGCTATCAACGAGCGGACCCGGGCCATTGTCTGCACCAACCCCGGCAATCCCACCGGCGCGGTGCTGACGCCGGAGGAAATGCGGATGATGGTGGACGTGGCTAAGGAGCACGGCCTCTTTATCATCGGCGACGAGGCGTACCGGGAATTCGTGTACGCCGGGGAGCCCCTCCAGTCCCTGGGCCAGTTCGAGGACGCGGCGGAAAACGTGGTGGTCATCGACACCGTGTCCAAGCGCTTCTCCGCCTGCGGCGCCCGGATCGGCTGCATCATCAGCCGGAACCAGGAGCTCATGGGCGAGGCCATCAAGTACTGCCAGGCGCGCCTGTCCGTGGCGACGCTGGACCAGGTGGCCTCCGCCGCCCTCTACGATGTGGGTCCGGAGTACTTTGCCGCCGTTCGGGAGGAGTATAAGCTCCGCCGGGATACGGTGGTGGCCAAGCTGAAGGAGATTCCCGGCGTAATCTGCAAGTGTCCCAGGGGCGCTTTCTACATCATGGCCGCCCTGCCGGTGGATGATGCGGATAAGTTCCAGAAGTGGCTGCTTACCGACTTTGATGACAACGGGGAGACGGTCATGTTCGCCCCCGGCGGTCCCTTCTATGCCACGCCGGGCAAGGGAATCAATGAAATCCGGATTGCCTATGTCCTCAAGCAGAAGGACCTGGAGCGCGCCATGGACCTGCTGGCCAAGGGGATCGAGGCGTACAACAAAAAATAAAGTTCTCGACACGTGCAAGGAGGCTTCCCGGCGGGCCGGGAAGCCTCCTTTTATGTGTCTTTGAGCAGGTCCCATTCCATGAAGCGGCGGAAGGTCCGGAAGCCGACGGCTTCATAGAACTCCCGGGCCGGCTCGTTGAAGTCCCACATCTCCAATTCGATGCTGGAAAAGCCCCTGCTCCTGGCGTCGCCGCCTATGAACGTCATCAGCTCCCTGCCAACGCCCTGCCGCCGGAAGGCATCGTCCACGGCAAATTCGGTGATGTGGTAGATGCGCCTGCTCTGCGTGTAGGGGGATTCCTGCTTGTTCTGATATTCCACGCAGGCCATGCCGCAGATCACGCCTTCCCGCTCCGCTACCAGCACATCGCCTTCTTCCGCCTGCATCAGCTTATACGCCAGGTCCTGCAGATCCTTGGGAAAGCCGGACTTGAAGATATCGGACTTAAAAATGTCGGGGCGTCCCTCGGCGTGAAGCTGGCCGACCTGGTAACGCAATTCATTGACCCGGGGCAGGTCCTTCTCTTCCGCAAAACGTACCATAGCGACCTCCTTTTCTTTATTTGGCAGAAATATTTTACCATATGGGGCGACACGCCGCAAGTCCCAGAGCGATTCAGAAAAAATGTAGAAAAATCCGCAGGAATATCTTTACAAAAGGTATAGCGGCTGATATACTATAACTCCCCGTATTTCTGATGGAAAGATCGGACGCGGGGGAACAGAGAATAACAACAGGACGGAGAGAGAAATGAACGCTGATTTTTCGCGTGTGCTGTCCCTGCTCCGGCAGGAGAAGGGAATCAGCCAGAGGCGGGCGGCGGCGGCGCTGGGGATCAGCCAGGCGCTGCTGAGCCATTACGAGAACGGCATCCGGGAGCCGGGGCTGAACTTTGTCGCCAGGGCGTGCGACTATTACCACGTATCGGCGGACTATCTGCTGGGGCGGAGCCTCAGCCGGGACGGCGCTGTGATTGAAGCGGAGGAGCTGGAGGACGCCAGCGAGGGCCGGGAGGATCTGAAGGGCAGCGTCATGGCGAAGCTGCAGAAAAAGCTGCTGGTCAATACGGTGACGGTATTATTCGACCTTCTGGGCCGGACCAACAACAAGGAGGCGGTCGCCCAGAGCGGGGCGTACCTCAGCGGGGCGCTGTATCAGATGTTCCGGCTGCTCTACCGTGCCGCCGGCGGGAACGAGGGGTATTTTTCCACTGGGAGCGGCAGCTTCAACATGGATATTGTGTCGGCGGACATGACGCTGGCCAGGGTGAAATATGCCAAGGCGCTGGAGGAATACCGGGGCGAGTATCCGCCGGTAGATTCTCAGTCTTTAGCGGAGGAATACCAGGGGCTTTCCCAGTCGATGGCACAGGTTTTTCATAGCACGGACGAGAGGGTCAAAAAATTAGAGGAATAGTTCTTTTCTTGTTTTTAGATTCGCCCCTCGCCTCCCGGGGACGTCATTTGCGCCTGTGGCGCAGACGACCGTCCCGGCGGCCTGCCGGCCGCCCAGGGACCTTCTTTTCGCGCAAGCGAAAAGAAGCAACAATTCTGCAACGGCCACATCGAGTGGCCGCGAACAATCAATTATTCATGAC
>VSNB01000016.1 GCA_009774055.1 Clostridiales bacterium | reverse complement strand
CTCCAAAAGGATTGATATAGTCGGGCGGCCAGAGATGCGCCTCGCTCCATATCATCATTTGGTTCAAAATCGGGGTGAAGCTCTGCCCCAGCTCCGTTAAGGAATACTCCACCTTGGGGGGAATTTCCTTGTAAATCTCACGGTGCAAAAATCCGTCTTGCTCCAATTCACGGAGCTGCTTTGTCAATGAGGATTGGGTAATCCCGTCCAGACGGCGCATGAGTTGACCAAAGCGTTGCACTTTATAGAACGCGATGTACCACAAGATCAGGATTTTCCATTTACCTCCCAAGACAGCCTGTACGCTGGTCATTGGAACACAGCGGGCCATCATATCCTGCGTTTGAAATTTATTCCCAGCCATAGCCATATCTCCCTTCATGGTCTTGCAGGTAGTATATACCATCTCAATTTCAAAATCAATGTAGGCCACAAAATTAGTATTAGTACAGAAAATGATACTACTACTAAAAAAGTTGCGTACTTGAATTTATCTGCCGCCGATTGTACCATAATGGCAACAGGAAATTCCTGATTGATTTTGAAAAGGAGATATGATCTATGCACTTTGATGGAACAATCTGGCGTCCGCCCTATGAGGCCGCATCCCTGCTGATCCAAGTTACTGCGGGTTGCACACACCACTCCTGCAAATTCTGTACGCTATACGAGGATTTGCCGTTTAAGTTCAGAATGTCCCCGCCGTCCGAGGTGGAGGAAGATTTGGCTGCGGTCAGCCGCTACTGCCAGGACGCTCCCTGGTTCCGGGTTTTCTTCACCGGCGCAAATCCCTTTGTTCTGACCACTGACAAACTGAAAACACTGGCCCAAATGGTGAAAAAGTATTGTCCCAACTATTCGTCCATTGGCTGCTTCGGCAGAATCACCGACGTTACCAACAAAACCGTGGATGAACTGAAGGAGCTTCGCGCTTTGGGGTATAACGGACTTACCTTTGGCGTTGAAACGGGCGATGACAAGGCGCTGGCCTTTATGAACAAGGGCTTCCGGGCCAGTGATGTCCTTGAACAGTGCAGAAAGTTAGAGGCCGCTGGCATCAGCTACAATTTCTTCTATCTCACCGGCATTTCCGGCGCTGGCCGGGGCGAAATCGGTGCAAAGGCCAGCGCGGAGCTTTTCAACCAGCTTCACCCGCAAATCATTGAATCCTCTATGCTGACGATTTATAAGACCTCTGAACTGTACCAGGAAATCCAGCGCGGCAACTGGAAAGAGGAAGGGGAAATTGAAAAACTGGCAGAACTGAAAGCCCTCATTGAAAATCTGACCATTGACACCCGGATCGTGACAGATGGTGCGTCCAATTTGATCCAGGTTCGCGGCCACCTGCCCGCAGACAAGGAAAAGCTGGTCGGATATTTGGAGCATCTAATCGAAACCGCTGATGAAGCGGCGTTGCGGGAGTACCGTGTCAATCTGCGGCATCTGTAAGAGGCTCACCCAAATCGTTGATTGGCGGTATGGCGGCTTGGTAGGCTGTTCCCCAATCGCACAAGGACTTCAAAAGGGGATGAATGGACTGTCCGAGTTCGGTTAAGGTGTATTCGACCTTTGGCGGATTGTCGGGATAAACCGTCCGCGCAAGTATCTTTTCTTCTTCCAGTTCACGGAGCTGCTGCGTCAGGGTCTTGGTGGTGATCTTCCCTAAACGCCGCTGCAATTCATTGAACCGTACCGCCCCTTTTGAAACCTGCCATAAGATTTTCAGCTTCCACTTTCCGCTTAACACATTGAGGCCGATTTCCATTGGGCATTGTTCTGTAACAGCGATTGATTTTGCCATAAGTTTTCCTCCATAGTGCGGTATCAAAAAAGACACCACATATCAAAAAAGTGCGTTCTTGTTCGCTTTTCCTGCCTGTGCTATGCTTAATTACGCCATATCAGGGCAAGGAAAGGAATGAAAACCATGATTGTAGACAGCCACCAACACGTCATGCTCCCCACTTCCATGCAGGTAAAGAAAATGGACGATGCCGGAGTGGACAAAGCGATTTTATTTACAACAACGCCCCATGTTGAGCGAGCCGCATCTGCGACATTGGCCGCAATCGGCGCCGAAATGCAAGTGTTGTACCAACTCCTGTCCGGCAGCTATTCTCCCGAAACACGAATATCAAAAATGAAAGACACCATTCTGGAGCTGAATCAGGCGATCCAGGCCGCGCCAGATCGGTTCTGCGGTTTTGGCCCGGTTCCGTTGGGCCTTTCTGAACAGGCAACAGCAGAGTGGGTATCGGATTATATCGCTGGAAACTCCTTCAAAGGCATCGGAGAGTTTACTCCCGGCTCGGAAACGCAGATTGAGCAGTTAGAGCCTGTGTTCAAAGCCCTGGAAGATTATCACAGCCTCCCTATTTGGGTACACACCTTCAACCCGGTTACGCTAAACGGCATAAAAATTCTCATGGGCCTATGTCGGAAATACCCCGCTGTGCCGGTTATCTTGGGGCACATGGGCGGTTCAAACTGGATGGAGGTGATCGCTTTTGCAAAGGAACATGGACAGACATACTTGGACTTGTCTGCGGCTTTTACACCGCTGTCAGTCAAGACGGCCCTGACCGAAGTGCCGGAAAAATGTCTGTTCGGTTCTGATGCACCGTTTGGGGAGCCGCAGTTATGTAGGCAGCTCATTGAATTTGTCAGCCCATCTCTTGCTGTTACAGAGCTGGCGTTGGGCGGCAACATCGAAAGGCTGCTGCAAATTTAGGGCGTGTCTTCCCGGTGGCCCTCGATCTCCTGCCGGTAAAAGGCAATCTTTTCATCCAGCATGGTCTCATGCTCCTGCAACCGCCTGATCTGCTCATTTAGAGATTGGCGGTGCTGTATCAGCATTTCCATACGTTCTGAAAGGGTAACATCTCCCTTGGCCCGCAGTGCCGCATATTTCTTGATTTCTTTAATTGGCATCCCCGTTGCTTTTAGACGTTTGATAAAAGCAATCCAGGCAATATCCTTTTCCGAATAGCGGCGGCGGTTGCTGGCGTTCCGTAACGGGATAATCAGGTTTTCATGCTCATAGTAGCGCAGGGTATGTATCCCCAGCCCCGTGACTTTTGAAAATTCTCCAATGGAGTAATCCAAAAAAATCCCTCCATCCTCTTGACGTAGAGTTCACTCTACATTGTATGCTCTCATTATACCTGATGAATGGAGGAATTTCAAATGGAAGCCACAAAAAAATACACCGTCATCACCGGGGCCAGCTCCGGGATTGGCAGGGAAACCGCAAAAGCCTTTGCAGGACGTGGCAAGAACCTAATTGTCGCGGCCCGCCGCACAGAAAATCTTAAAGCCTTAAAGCGTGAGATTTTGGAGCAGCACCCCACGCTGGATATTGTTATCAGGACGGTTGACCTGTCTGTGCTGGAAAACGTATATCAGTTTTATTCCAGTCTGAAGGACTTCCAACTGGAAACATGGGTGAACAATGCGGGCTTTGGAAACTATGACAGCGTGGCACAGCAGGACTTGGAGAAGATCAACACCATGCTCCGGCTGAATGTTGAAGCTCTAACCATCCTGTCCTCGCTTTTCGTCCGGGATTATAAGGATGCTTTGGGGACACAGCTTATCAACCTGTCCTCCTGCGGCGGCTATACCATTGTCCCCACGGCTGTTACCTACTGCGCGACAAAATTCTATGTCAGTACGTTCACCGAGGGGGTGGCCTGGGAGCTAATCGAGAGCGGAGCAAAGATGCGGGCCAAAGTGCTGGCTCCTGCGGCAACGCAGACGGAGTTCGGGAAAAAAGCCAACAACGTGAATGTCTACGACTATGACAAAGCATTTGGTACTTACCATACGAGCCAGCAGATGGCGGCGTTCCTGATGAAGCTGTACGACAGCGACAGCACCCTTGGAATCGTGGACAGAGAGACTTTCCGATTTGAGCTGCGGCCCCCGATGTTTCCCTACGCAAGCAGTTCTACCCATAATCAGAATCCAAACTAAGCAAGGACTTTTCCATTGAACAGTAGCCAGTGGATAAGGGCTTTACATAGAAAAATTTTTGCTTTTTGGGATTTCTTGTACAAATTTGTTGCCTTGTTGCGTTATTTATAATAGAGGGTTTTGAATAACCTCCTCACGACTTATATAGAGAGGTGGTGTTATCCGATACAATCCAAGCTGTAAAACAAACAGCAGTTTTATACCTACATCTTCCGAATGATGGTAAGCGGTTCATGCCATCTGCGGCTGAAGCAGATATAAATTAACAAAATTTGTCTGCCAGCAGATAAAAAATAAAACCGTTACATTGTCGGGAGTGTTTTGTGTACTCATTATCAATTCGCTAACTATATCGACGGTTTAGAGATAAAAACCGTCGCCTTATTTCCAGATTTGGCGGCTTAGAGGAGGTAGCGCCATGTCTGGAATATTATTTTATTTATGTGAACGGTTAAAAAAAGTCCTCTTCCCGTAGAGGACCAAAGCGCCCGAAAAGTCGAAACAACTCGCTTTTTGTCAGATAACTCTGTCACGCTCCATGACCGCATGGCTTCTTGCCATGCGGTCATTTTTGTTTTTTTACACTGTCATCATGCCGCAAGGAGACAACTGGCGGCAGTTGGGGGCTTGCCGCGCTGCCGTTCCCCACCGCACTCCCGAAGATTTGAAACCTGCATATCATCAAATTTTCGGAGGTCTTACTGTGGACAAAAAATGTTTTTACATAGCTTTTCAAAAAAGTTTTTTAATCCGCCGAACAGTCCGGCTGTTTATCTTTTATTGTTGGCCCCAGAGAGTGACGGAAAGGGGGCCAGAGCATGACCCCAACTGAGCGGCGGCAAAAGTTATTGGAAGTGCTGTGTGTAAGACGGCACGACACTTGCGACAATTTGGCGCATGAGTTCCATGTTGCCAATTCAACGATCCGCCACGACCTGGAAATCCTTACCTGCTCGTATCCCATTGAGACGGTGCGGGGCCGCTATGGTGGTGGGGTTAAGGTTGCGGATGGATTCTTCCTCTATCGAAGGACGCTCACTCCTAAGCAGGCTGCGCTTCTTCAGCGGCTGAGAGATCAGCTGGACGGCGACGACCTCATTACGCTCAACAGTATCCTGCTTCAGTTCGCTCTCTGACAGCATCCTCCCTCTGCACCTTGATAAACAGTGGGACAAGCTCCTGCTTATAGTCAGTATGCAAGTGAGACTTTGCTGCGGCATGGCGTTGGACGCTTTGACTGCCTGCGGGACAGAGATGTAGGAAGATCGCACCTCTGTTCCGTCAAAACGATTACATCAAAGGTACGAGCGGGAACCCAGGGCCATTGACCGGCGCAGGCAGCGCCCGAAGCGCAGCGGAGAAGTCCGCGCTATCCCGTACCGCAGGGTCAAAGGGGGATACTGTGGGAGTGGTTTGGGCAGCCTCGTCAACTGCCGCCGCCCTCTGTCGGTATCGTGCCGCCGGTTTGCCGCCGGTGGGCTTGCATACTCCTTTGTGCCGGGGGTGAGCAGTAGGGCGGTCTTGCCGCCTGAAAATACGGCACATTAAAATATAACATAGTGTTGTGCGGGTAGAGTCATCGCCGGAGTCAGATAGATATTTGGATAGAAAACGAGATCCGATGGTGGCTTTCCCGCACAAAATTATTGTTAAAACTATCTGAGAAATCTGTTAGTCATACATTGCTTATATGGTGAAGAGCTGATCTACATATTTACTGTATGGATTCAATGCTATAATAAGGGGGCATTAAATTGGAACAGAGCATTGACAAAGTGCCGATTCACTTGAAAATGACCTTAACTATTAGGGAAGCTGCGGAATACAGCAATATCGGAATTAACAAAATTGACAGTATGCTGCGTATGCCTAACTGTCCGTTTGTCCTTTTTGTCGGTTCAAAAAAGTTAGTAAAACGCAAGGAATTTGAAGATTATATTGGACAGAAACTCATAATATAACCTGTTAAAAAGGGCGGCAAAATAACGCTTGAGAAAGAGGGCGGTATCTGCTATACTCATGGTGTAGTAGTGCGCTCTCTTTCTTTGCGAGAAAGGAGCCGAAGCATGGGAAAGAACTTGAAAGGCAAAGAATGTGGCAAAGGAATTTGCCAGAGAAAGGATGGGTTATACTTAGCACGATTTGTTGACACGGCAGGGAAAAGGCATGACAAATGTTTCCGAAAGCTTCCAGAAGCGAGAAACTGGCTGGAGGAAGCACGGGTCCTCGACAGGCAGGGAGGACAGAGTGCTGAGTTGCATGAAGAAAACTTCGCGTCACCTGATATGACAGTAGACGCATGGTTTGAGTTTTGGATTGAGAACATTGTAGGCGATTTGGCCCCTAATACTCGTCGAAACTACCGTGAAAGGTATGTAAACAATGTTCAGCCGGTAATTGGCAAGATGCTTCTGCGGGATGTGCGACCCATGCACTGCAAGAAAATTCTGATTGGAATGGATGCCGATTACGCAGGATCAACTATCCGACAAACCTATATCGCTATGGGTACTATGTTTCGTTCTGCTGTGATGAATGGTATAATCCCTAAACATCCTATGGACGGGGTTAGATACACCAAGCCGGTGCGCGTTCCCAGCGACATCAAGTATCTCACGGTTGAAGAACAGGAAAGGTTTTTGGAAGCGGCAAAGGGGTCACACAATTATTACCAGTATGCACTTATTTTGGAGACCGGGCTGCGCACTGGTGAACTGATTGGTTTGACTTGGGACTGCATCGATTGGGAAAAGAGGACACTCACAGTAAACAAGACTTTGGAGTTCCGGCACAAGCAGACAGAATGGAGAGCAGGGCCGCCCAAAACCGTTACCAGTTACCGCACAATCCCACTCACGAAGAGAGCATATGACATCCTCTTAGCGGTTCACGCATCCAAGGAATTTCGGAAACAATCTCCTCTGCTGAATCAGACGCTAGCCTATGTTGACCGGCACACTGGACAAAATAGTACATTGGTTATGACAGATTTGGTCTTCATCAATTTTCGGACAGGGGAGCCCAGCAAAAATAGTAGCTATGACACCCATCTTTACAAAATTTGCGACGAGAATGGAATCAAACGCTTCTGTATGCACGCGCTGAGACATACCTATGCCACCCGTGCAATCGAGAGCGGAATGCAGCCGAAGGTACTTCAGAAACTATTGGGTCACGCCAGTATCCAGACCACCATGGATAAATATGTGCATGTGACAGATGACTCACTGACCGCCGGTGTACAGCAATTTGAGGCCAGCAGAATGTAACTGCACATAAGTTAATGACAAAATGGTGAAGAAATGGTACAGTAATGGTGAAGATCTAAAGGAACATAACCCGAAAACCATTGATAAACCAAGACTTTTTAAGGAGACGAAAAGCAATATGAAATTAGGCATTGTGGGTCTGCCCAACGTGGGGAAATCGACCCTGTTCAACGCTATTACCAACGCCGGCGCGGAGAGCGCCAATTACCCCTTCTGCACCATCGATCCCAATGTGGGTATGGTGGCCGTGCCGGACGCCCGGCTGGACAAGCTCAGCGAAATGTATAATCCCAAGAAAACCACCCCCGCCGTCATCGAGTTCGTGGACATCGCGGGTCTGGTGAAGGGCGCCAGCAAGGGCGAGGGCCTGGGAAACAAGTTCCTCTCCAACATCCGCATGACGGACGCCATTGTCCACGTAGTGCGGTGCTTCGACGATGAGAACGTCATCCACGTGGAGGGCGGCGCGGACCCCATCCGGGACATCGACATCATCGACCTGGAGCTGGTGATGGCCGACGTGGAAATGGTGGAGCGGCGCATCGACAAGGCCCAGAAGGCCGCCAAGGGGGACAAGAAGTTCCTCAAAGAGGTGGAGATCTTCCAGGGGCTGCTTTCCTGGCTCAACGACGGCAAGGCCGCCCGGGGCTATGACTGCGACGACGACACGAAGGCCGTCATTGCCACCAGCGACCTGCTGACTCTCAAGCCCGTCATTTACGCCGCCAACCTGGACGAGGAGGGCTTTGCCAATCCCGAGGGGACCGCCTACTACCGGCAGGTGGCGGAGCGGGCCGGAGCCGAGGGGGCCCAGGTGATCCCCGTGTGCGCCAAGCTGGAGGCGGAGATCGCCGAGCTGGAGGGCGAGGAGAAGGCCATGTTCCTGGAGGACCTGGGCGTCAGCGAGAGCGGCCTGGACCGTCTGGTGAAGGCCAGCTACACCCTGCTGGGCCTCATCTCCTATCTGACCAGCGGGGAGGACGAGTGCCGGGCCTGGACCATCACCCGGGGTACCAAGGCCCCCCAGGCGGCGGGGAAGATTCACTCCGACTTCGAGCGGGGTTTCATCCGGGCGGAGGTCATTGCGTATGACGACCTCATGACCGCGGGCTCCATGGCGGCGGCAAAGGAGAAGGGCCTTATCCGCTCCGAGGGCAAGGAGTACGTGGTAAAGGATGGGGATATCATCCTGTTCCGGTTTAACGTTTAATGCGCCGCCGGTTTGACGTCCTGGACGCCTGGCGCACGGCGGCTATCGTGCTGATGGCGGCCTACCATTTCCTATACGATTTGTATATTTTTGGGATAATATCCGCGAATCAGCTGTTTTCTACGCCGCTGAATGTTCTGGAGCGGTTCATCTGCTGTAGTTTTATTTTGCTGGCCGGGGCCTCCGCACGGTTTTCCCGGAACAACCTGCGGCATGGGCTGACCGTCCTGGCGGCGGGGCTCGCAGTGGAGATCGGGGCCGCCGTGGCGGGACAGACCATCCGATGGGGCGTGCTGATGCTGCTGGGATCGTCTATGGTGATCTGGCATTTTCTGGGGAAGGGCCTGCAGAGGCTCCCCGGATGGAGCGCGGCGGCGGGAAGCGGCGTTTTGTTCTTCGCGTCCGGCTGGTGGACGAAACGGGCGGCGGTGTCCGCAGGCTGGCTGTACCCGCTGGGGTTCACGGCGCCGGGGTTTTTCAGCGCGGACTATTTCCCGCTGCTGCCGTGGTTCTTCCTGTTTTTGATCGGGACTGCCCTGGGGGGATGGTGCCTGGAGCATCGGGAGAACCGGATTCTGACCGCTTCCCTGCCCGGCGCGCTGACCTGGCCGGGGCGGCACAGCCTTATTATCTATGTCCTGCACCAGCCGGTCCTGTACGGGATCAGCTATCTGATCTGGGGGTGAAGCAAGTTGCGCGACAATCACAACAGTTCCTTGATCTATCTGGAAAACGAGGCCGGGGAGTACCTGATGCTCCACCGGGTGAAGAAGAAAAACGACATCAACCACGACAAGTGGATCGGCGTGGGCGGCGGCTTCGAGCACGGCGAGAGCCCCGAGGAGTGCGCCCTCCGGGAGACTTTTGAGGAAACGGGGCTGACACTGACGGACTATCGTCTTCGGGGCATCGTCACCTTTGACTGTGAGGGACAGGAGACGCTGTATATGTACCTGTTCACCGCTTCCGCGTGGACGGGGGAGCTGTCCGAGTGCAGCGAGGGCGACCTGGAGTGGGTGCCCAAGGAGAAGGTGTACAGCCTGCCCATCTGGGAGGGAGACAAGATCTTTTTCCGGCTGCTGGAGGAGGGCCGGCCCTTCTTCTCTCTGAAGCTGAGCTATGACGCGAAGGACGTGCTGCTTCGGGCTGCCCTGGATGGGAAGGAGCTGCCGCTGTGAGGGAAAAGCTGCTGGTATCCGCCTGCCTGCTGGGGGAGAACTGCAAGTACAGCGGAGGGAACAATTACTGTCCCGATGTGGAGCGGCTGCAGGAGCGGTTTGAGATCGTTCCCGTCTGCCCGGAGCAGCTGGGGGGCCTGCCTACCCCCCGGACCCCGTCGGAACGGGCGGGCGGACGGGTCCTGGCCCGGGACGGGCGGGATGTGACGGAGGCCTTCCGTCGGGGGGCTGAGAAAACGCTGGACATTGCCCGGGCGGAGGGTGCGGTCCGGGCTGTTTTTCAGGTGCGGAGCCCCTCCTGCGGGTGCGGGATTATCTACGACGGAACCTTCTCCGGCGCACTGGTTCCCGGGATGGGCGTGACAGCGGAGCTGCTGGAAAAAAACGGCGTCAGGGTCTATGAGAGCACCCGGATCGATGCGCTTTTGGATGCGGAAGGGGCGGTGTGATATGCCGAGTGTTTTCCTTGGGATGTTTTTCCTGGTATTTTTTCTGGTTCTGGGAACCATCCTTTTGCATCTTGTGAGGGGCATCAGCCAATGGAGCAGGAATAATAATTCCCCCCAGCTGACGGTTCCAGCCACAGTGGTGGCCAAGCGGAGCGACGTCAGCCACCACCACCATCAGGATGCCAACGGCATCGGGCATACCTCGTCCTCCACCACCTACTACGCCACATTCCAGGTCGCCAGCGGCGACCGGATGGAGCTGTGCGTCGGTGGGTCGGAATACGGGATGCTGGCAGAGGGGGATTTCGGTGATCTCAGCTTCCAGGGCGCCCGGTACCTGGGGTTTGAGCGGAGAGCCTGAGGGGATTGTGAAGCGAAGGGTGGCCCCGGCCTCCCTTCGCTTTTGTTATGTTTCCGTGCGGAAGTGGAAAGGGGCGTTGGTGGATTTCGGGGGCGGAATAGGGTAGAATGGCCCCAGTCCACAAAACGGAAGGAGAAAAACGGCATGAAATTAGGTGACAATCTGTTCCGCGCACGGAAGAAGTGCGGACTGTCCCAGGAGGCGGTGGCGGAGAAGCTGGGCGTCAGCCGGCAGACGATCTCCAAGTGGGAGACGGACGAAACTCTGCCCGACATCCGCCAGTCCAAGCGTCTGGCGACGCTGTACCGGCTGTCCCTGGACGAGCTCATCGACTTCGATATGGACGTGAAGGAAGTGGAGGAGGCCATCGAGCGCACTAGCGCGGCGGTGGAGGAGAAAATCGATTGGACGAAGGCGTGGGGAAAGCGGTTCCCGGTGCTGCTGCAGTACCGGGAGCGGGTGGATACCGCCCGCTACGCCGCCGGATTGGAGAAGCTTCTGGAGGAATTGAAGGCGGAGCAGAGCTATAGCGAGCAGGACGCCTTCCTGGCGCTCAAGGACATCCTGGCCGGGGTCTGGAAGAGCAGGCAGGCGCAGCCGCCGGAGAACACCTGACGGCAGCCGCTGGATACGGATATGCTCCCTTTATGAGAGACGGAGAAAAACTGTCCGCATGGGGGGAGCGTGATTATGTCCAAGCGGAGCTGTATTTCAGCGAGCGGAAACAAAAAACTTTCCAAAATAGGGCATTTCATGCAAATTTGGGAAAATTTGCATGAGATGCCCTGTACAGATAGGCGGGAATATGCTACCATATGACCGTACCAAGGACGCGGCCCCGACGCCCGGGCGGAGCGTACACAGCGAGTTATTGAGGCCCCCGTCTGCGGGAAAAATTTTAGAACCAATGGGAGGAAATTAAAATGAGAAAAATGAAAAAATTAGCAGCCCTGTGCCTGGCGATGCTGATGGCCTTTTCTATCATGGCCGTGACTGCCGCCGCTTATGATGCAGCGGATGATGGGATCATGCCAATTCCAGCGGCACGCAAGTGCTCTAACTGTACTGATGGTGTAGTTTCCATGTGGACAGCGACTAGGTACATGAGAATGGAAACCACCTGCAAGGACTGCAGCTTCAGACATTATCACAAAATACCGTATACTGTTGACATTGAAGATTGCGATAGTTGCACATATTATTGGGAGCGCAACAATAATGACCACCAGTTCCCTGGGATATGCTTACATGAATAACAGCAAATGAACAGCATCAAGAAAAATCCAGTGGCTTTACTATTGTTTTTGATGTTCATTTTCCTCCTGACCTCCTGCTCTCCAGGGGGCCAGGAGGCCTCCCCTTCGGAAAATGTTTTAATTTACGCCAATCTGCGGGAGTCCGGCCCCGACCGAGAAGCGATTGATGAATTCAACCGGACCCATACGGATGTGCAGATCGAGGTCAGGGATTATCTTGACGCAAACGGCCAGGGAGACAAAACCAGACTGCTTGCGGAGCTCATTTCCGGCAAGGGCCCTGATATTATCGACATGGGCCGCAATGTCGATGCCACCACCACGCTCCTGCCGTATCGGCGGATGGCTCAGGGGGGATATTTGGAGGATTTGTGGCCCTATATTGAAAACGACCCGGAGTTGGGACGCGGCGCGGTTCTCGAACCTCCGTTGAAAGCCGCCGAGGTAAATGGGGGCCTCTATATCGCTTTTCCCGCTGTGTGGATCAATACCCTGGCGGGCGCGGAGAGTATTGTTGGAGACAGGAACAGCTGGACCCTGAAGGACCTGCAGGAGGCGTTCGCTTCTATGCCGGCGGATTCCACGATCCTATCGTATACTTCGGACAGAAACGATGCGTTTGTCTACATAGCCTGTATGTGCCTGGACAACTATGTGGACTGGGAGACAGGCCAATGTAATTTTGATAATGAGAATTTCCGCTCACTCATAGAGTTTGTTAGAAGTTTTCCAGAGAAGACTCCTTTTGATCAGATTGAGCCAACAGATTATAACGCTATGCTGGAAGCGAACAGAGAGAGCCTGGAGCGGTTCTATGGCGGACAGCAGATGCTGAAGCAAGAAATGGTCGGCAGACTTCAAGATGTCCAGCGCTTGGACAGTGTCTTTGGCGGCAAAGCGTCTTTTGTTGGATACCCTGTGGAGGATGGAAGCGTTGGCAGCTGCTTTTCTATTGCTGGCAGGAGCTTAGCGATGTCCTCCGCCTGCCGGAACAAGGAAGCGGCTTGGGACTTCCTTCGCCAGGCGTTCCTGCCGAAGGGCTCAAAAGAAGTTTTTGGCCCTATTCCTATCAACCTGCATGACTACGAGCGGTCAAAAGCATGCGATGTATCCACGACGATCAGCAATGTTTTAGGGCCGGATTATGATTATGTCATACGCGCGGCAACGAAGGACGAACGCCAGCGGTATGAAAGCCTTCTCAACAGCATCGACAAGATAGATCTGTGCGATAAGACGATTTTTGACATTGTCCGAGAACTTATTGGTCCTTACTTCGCCGGGGACAAGACCCTGGACGAAACGATTCAGCTGATTCAGAACCGGGTGGGGCTGTATGTGAATGAACTGCGGTAACGGCAGCGGCGCGGGGAAACCCTGCGCCGCTGCTTCTGTTTATAGGGACCGCCCGGAAGTAAAAAAACTTTCCAAAATAGGGCATCTCATGCAAATTTGGTAAAATTTGCATGAAACGCTCTGTACAGATGGGCGGGAATATGCTACCATATGACCGCATCAAGGACGCGGCCCCGACGCCCGGGCGGAGTGTACACAGCGAGTTATTGAGGTCCCCGTCTGCGGGAAAAATTTTACAAATAATAGGAGGAAATTATAATGAGAAAAATGAAAAGTTAGCAGCCCTGTGCCTGGCGATGCTGATGGCCTTTTCTATCATGGCCGTGACCGCCTCCGCTTATGACGCGGCGAATGATGGGATTATGCCGCGGTATGAGATCGTTGCATGCCCGAAGTGTGGCAGAGATGCCCGGGTTACAAAGACGTATGTACATGATGAGTATTATCCAGCCAGTAATTGCAATAATTCGGGTGGTTTTGCACACCTGCATTTTTATAAGACTCTGTTAGAAGTAAGAACTGTTTGTATGTATAATGACTATGATGAAGTCGAAAATATCCCTATTGATAACGGGACTTGTCTTGGCAAATAAAAATAGATATTGGTATTTTCTGACCATCTTCATTTTAATTCTGACCGCCTGCGGAGACGCAGGCGGTCAGAATGCAGGCGTCACCACCCTGATCTGCGCCAATCTGACGGCCAGCGGCGGTGTGGACAAGGCGGCGGTGGCTCAGTTCAACCGCACACACCCGGATGTGCGGATAGAAGTCCGGGACTATCTTGACGAGGACGGCTTCAGCGGAAAAGACCGGCTCATGACCGAGATTGCGGCGGGAAAGATTCCCGACATCATCGACCTGGGACGCAGCCCCTCTTCCTTCTGCCTGCTGCCATACCAGGTGCTGGCGCGGAAGGGCTACCTGGAGGACCTGTGGCCCTATATCGACAATGATCCGGAGCTGGGCCGGGAGAGCGTCCTCGAAGCGCCTCTGAAGGCCGCAGAGGTAAACGGCGGGCTTTACGTCCTTTTTGATGAGTTTATCATCAATACCCTGACGGGCGCGGAGGGCGTTGTAGGGGACCGGAGCGGCTGGTCCCTGTCGGAGCTCCAGGACGTCTTTGCATCTATGCCGGAGGGGTCTACGATCCTGCCTTACCACTATCGGAAGATGGAGGTCTTTGCCTACATGATGCGCATGAACCTGGATGGCTATGTGGACTGGGAGACAGGCCGGTGTTCCTTTGACTGTGAGAATTTCCGGGATGCGCTGCAGTTTGTCAATAGTTTCCCCGATGAAGTCCCCTACGGGGAGGATCTGGTTCCGGAGCTCCTGGAGCGCATGCGCCACGGAAAGCAGATGCTCTGGGCTGAGCCGATCCGCACGGTGATGGATATGCAGTTCATATCCGCCCTGCT
This sequence comes from Clostridiales bacterium, assembly GCA_009774055.1. GTDB lineage: Bacteria > Bacillota > Clostridia > Oscillospirales > Oscillospiraceae > Pelethomonas. Next base: position 7,067 of record VSNB01000016.1, on the reverse strand, counting down.
CGGCAGTGGGGACCGAATTTCCTTCGTGGGCTACCCAAGCGCAGACGGCGGCAATGGCAGCAGCTTTTTTCCCCAGCGCAAGCTGGCGATGTCCTCCGCCTGCCGGGATAAGGAGGCGGCCTGGGCGTTCCTCCGGGAAATGCTCCTGCCTAAATATGACCGGAAGGCGATCATAGCAGGCGAGGGGCCCGTATGTATCCCCATTAACCGGGAGGATTATGATACTGTAAGGATGGTATCCCAAAGCCCGGACTTTGTGCCAAAAAAAACAGGGTTCGCATATTCCGCTTTCTCCACTGACGTGGTGTGGGTTGAGTACCATAGCGCGACGGATGAGGAGTGGGCGCAGTATGATGGCCTGATCAACAGCATTACGAAAATCGATGTGTATGACAGCCACATTTACAACATCGTCTGGGAGGCGGCCGGGGCCTATTTCGCCGGTGATAAGACTTTGGACGAAACCATTCGGCTGATCGAGAACCGGGTGGGGCTGTACGTCAATGAGAACAGATAACGGCAGCGGCGCGGGGAAACCTTGCGCCGCTGCTTCTGTTCATAGGGACCGCCCGGAGTAAAAAAACTTTCCAAAATAGGGCATCTCATGCAAATTCGGGAAAAATTTGCGTGAGATGCCCTGTACAAACGGGCGGGAATGTGCTACCATATAACCGTACCAAGGACGCGGCCCCGACGCCCGGGCGGAGCGTACACAGCGAGTAATTGAGGTCCCTGTCTGCGGGAAAAATTTAAATTATTGGAGGCAACTAAAATGCGGAAAATGAAGAAATTAGCAGCCCTGTGCCTGGCCATGCTGATGGCCTTTTCTATCATGGCCGTGACTGCCGCCGCTTATGACGCGGCGGGACATGTACATGACGAAACCTGCGCCGAAGCGACGGTTCAGCCCAGGAGGCCGGCGGTGATGTGCTACAGCTGCGGACAAGAGATGGTTGTTGCGAATAGCTGGGACGCGGGAATAAAGGGTATCGCTTTTATATTTGAATGCAAGACTTCTGGATGCTCCAACAAAGGCGGCACGGTTGGTCCGGTATACTGGAAACCGTGAGAATGTTTCCGGGCAATTTTGGAAAGGCAATTCATATCATAGACAGCAATTCGTGGAAGCAACATATTTTCCCGTTGCTGCTTCTAGCTTGTATGCTGGCTCTCCCCGCCTGCGGGGAGAGCCAGCTCCCCCCGGAAGAAGAAGAAGGCGTATTGATCTATGCCTGCATGAATCCGCAGGATGGCACAATCCGGGCATATGTGAATTCCTTCAACAACACCCACGAGGACGTGCAGATTGAAGTACGGGATTATTCCGGCGAGGAGGGGGTACAACGGCTTCTTGTCGAGTTGTCAGCTGGCCGGGTTCCAGATATTATGGATTTGCGTTACTTTGGGAGAGGCGGCCTGGATATATGGAGACGCAACACCCCAGCGAGCGAGGATCTTCCTGCTGATGAATATTGGATGCCTTACCGTCAGTTGATACAGAAAGGCTACCTGGAAGATCTGTGGCCTTTTATTGAAAACGATCCGGAGTTAGGGCGAGAGGCAGTTCTGCTGCCACCGCTGAAGGCGGCCGAAGTAAACGGCGGCCTTTACATGCTTTTTCAAGGGGGGCTTGTTAGCACCTTGATGGGAGCGGACCGCGTGGTGGGAACACGATATGGATGGACATTCGATGAACTTATGGAAACATTCTCAACCATGCCGGGAGATTCTACTATCCTTCGATACAATGCGACAACACAGGATGTGTTTTTTAAGCTGCTTCGTTTCTCGCTGGACCAGTATGTGAATTGGGAGACGGGGGAGTGCTTCTTCGATGGTGAAGAATTCTGCAATATGCTGGCCTTTTTAAAATGCTTTCCGGCTGAATCTGAAACATCGGAAGATGCAATAGAGGAAGTCCTCTGGCGTATTCAGACCGGACGGCAGATGCTGGAGGGTATTCAAATTGCCTTGCCCGGTGAGCTTATGTATTGTAATTCCCTATGGAAGGGGCGGACTTCCTTTGTTGGGTACCCAACAGCTGATACCAGCTCAGGCAATCTTTTTTGTCCGCATGGAAGCGTACTGGCTATATCTTCTACATGCCGGGACAAGGAAGCTGCCTGGGACTTTGTGCGTCAGTTGATTAGGAAGCATTATAACATGGACAACGTACTGCGGGCGGGCTATTTTATCCCCGTTAATCTGCATGATTATGAAGTACTTATTCGGGCTGAGCTCCAACGCGCGGACGATGTCCGCGATGATTTTGGCAGCAGCCTTCCCGCAATGATTCCATGGAACCATTTTTCTGATAAACCCGATATTTATCCCACAGCCCCCATCTCAGAAGAGGACATTCAGCGATACGAAGCCCTGATCTATAACACCACGCAGCTGTACTGGCCTGACGATGCCCTGTCAGACGTTGTCTGGGATACCATCGGCCCCTATCTCGCCGGAGACAAGGCCCTGGATGAAACCGTCCAGCTGCTTAACAACCGGGTGGGGCTGTATGTGAATGAACTGCGGTAAGGGCAGCGGCGCGGGGAAACCTTGCGCCTCTGTTTCTGTTTATAGGGACCGCCCGGAAGTAAAAAAACTTTCCCAAATAGGGCATCTCATGCAAATTTGGGAAAATTTGCATGAAACGCTCTGGACAGGTGGGGCGGGAATGTGCTACCATATAACCGTACCAAGGACGCGGCCCTGACGCCCGGGCGGAGCGTACACAGCGAGTAATTGAGGTCCCTGTCTGCGGGAAAAATTTAAATTATTGGAGGAAACTAAAATGCGGAAAATGAAGAAATTAGCAGCCCTGTGCCTGGCCATGCTGATGGCCTTTTCCCTTATGGCTGTGACTGCCTCCGCTTATGACGCAGCGGGTCATGAGCATGACGAAACCTGCGCCGAAGCGATGGTTCAGCCCAGGAGGCCGGCGGCATGGTGCCATGCGTGCGGTCAGGCGATGATCGATGACGGTATTGTTTATGTTGGAACAAAGCTTTATGTGCAGTTTCATTGTGGGAGCTGTGAGGCTACTTTAAAACTCCCCTGGTAAGCATGAATCAGTTCTTGAATACCCTTTTCAAAAGTCATATCAGGAGCGGCAGCCGATGGAAGCAGCTGGCTTTTTTCCTGGCGCTCCCGATATGCGCGCTGGTTCTCCCCGCTTGCGGGGGGGACCAGCGTCCCCCGGAAGTGGAAGACGGTGTCCTGACCTATGCCGCGCTGAATCCAGTGACCTCGGAAGTTCAGCGGTCGGTGGACATCTTCAATGAAAGCCACACAGACGTGCGGATCGAGATACGGGACTATTCAGGCGAGGGCGGACTGGACCGCCTTCGTACAGAATTGGCTCTGGGGCGGGTCCCGGATATTATGGAAATGCATTATCTGGGAACGTCGCCTGACAGGACCGGTGAAAATAATGATTCCCTTGAATATGGAAACACGACTACATGGAAAAGCAGCCGCAACAGCACCCTCAAACGGCCGAAAGACGAGTACTGGATGCCTTACCGGCAAATGGCGCAAAAAGGGTACCTGGAGGATCTGTGGCCTTATATTGAGAACGATCCGCAACTGGGCCGGGACGGGGTTCTGATGCCGCCGCTGAAGGCTGCTGAAGTAGATGGCGGTCTTTATTTGCTGTTTATGGACGTGCGAGTCAACACCCTGATGGGGCCGGAAAGCTTGGTAGGCAACCGGTACAGCTGGACGCTGGAAGAGCTTCTGGCAACCTTTGATACCATGCGGGAGGGCTCTACCATCCTGCAATACAACGCAACAAAGTATGATGTATTTTACGAGCTTCTCTGCTTCTCTTTGGAAAAGTTCGTGGACAGAACTACAGGCGTATGCGCGTTTGACAGCGAAGGATTTCGTGATTTAGTGGCGTTTTTGGAGTGCTTTCCCAACGAGAGCGACTTTGAACTGCCGGAGAAGGTGGCGGAGGAACGTATGGAGCGGGTCAGGGCGGGGAAACAGATGCTGGAGGTAACCCAGATTGCCTGGCCGGAAAATTTGATCTTCAGAGACGGCTATTGGGGAGAACGGACCGCTTTTCCCGGCTATCCGACAACGGACGGCAGCTCGGGGAATTTTTTTTATCCCATGGGAAATATCCTGTCCATGTCCTCCGCTTGTCAGAATAAGGAGGCCGCTTGGGAGTACATCCGCAACCTTATCAAGCCCCGCCGAACAAAAAGTGATGCAGAGCCGGTAGTGTGCTTTGTCAGCACCCCGGTTAACCTGCATGATTTTGAAATTTTTATGTGGGGGCAGATTATCCAGCAGGCGGGACTATTCAGAACTCATAACCGCCACGCGAATCGTCCGGTTGAGTCGGCCGTTGATTTGGAGACTTGGACGCCTTTTGACTATGGGCCCGGGATCTATGCTCGATCTCTCCTGACGGAGGAGGACGGTGAGCGTTTCCAAGCCCTGATCGACAACACCACCCAACTCTACTGGCCCGATGATGATCTCTCCGGCATCGTCTGGGAAGCCCTGGGTCCCTACTTCGCCGGGGATAAACCGTTGGACGATACCCTCCAACTGCTGGACAACCGGGTAAGCCTGTACCTTAATGAGCAGAAGTAACACCAGCGGCGCGGGAAAACCTTGCGCCGCTGCTTCTGGCGTGGTAAAATGAAACCGTAGAAAGACAGGAGGGTATTGCCATGAGAAAACGTATTTTGGGGGGAGTTCTGCTGCTGGCTGTGCTGGTTCTCGCCGCCTGCTCCGCAGATAAAGGTAAAGAGGATTTCCCTCCGGAACCGGAGGACGGGGTATTGATCTACGCCGCGCTGAATCCGGTATCCTATGAGGTGGAGCAATCCATATCCCGGTTCAATGAAGCGCACGGGGATATCCAAATCGAGGTCCGCGATTACTCGGATGAGGGCGGACCTCAACGGCTGCTGGTGGAGCTTGCGGCAGGCCGGGTGCCCGACATCATGGAGCTGCAGCGCATAGGGCGCGAGGACCTGCCCTCCGTGGCGGATGTGGAGGCCATGTGGAGCACTTCCCCGCTGGATGCAGACCAATCGGGCAGCTGGTGGATGCCCTACCGCCGTCTGGCACAGAAAGGGTATCTGGAGGATTTGTGGCCCTACATAGAGAACGACCCGGATTTTGGCCGGGAGGGTGTTCTGGAGGCGCCGCTGAAAGCCGCCGAAATAGACGGCGGCCTCTATATGCTCTTCCGGGAAGTATCCGTCAATACCCTTGTGGGCGCGGAAAGCGTAGTGGGCGACCGGCGGGGCTGGACTGTGGAGGAGCTTATGGACGCTTTTTCCTCTATGCCGCCGGATTCCACTATCCTGCACTACGATACAGTGCAAAACAAGGTGTTTTTTGCACTGATTGGTCCTACTCTGAACCAGTTTGTAGATTGGGAAACGGGGGAATGCTCCTTTGATGATGGGAATTTTCGCAGTATCCTCGCATTTTTGAAGTGCTTCCCGACCTCATTTGAGTCGAATCTCTCACCCGAGGATTTGACGAAGGAGGTTGCGCTACGGCAAATGGACGGCATGCAAATGCTGGAATCAACAGAAATCGGTATGCTGCGGGATATTCCTTATTACAATGGTTATTTTAGGGGCGAGGCATCCTATATCGGCTACCCCACGGCGGACGGCGGCGGCAATAGCGGTTCCGTTTTTCTTCTCCACGGGAACAAGCTGGCAATGGCCTCCTCCTGCCAAGATAAAGAAGCCGCTTGGGAATTTATACGCCAGCTGATTCAGCGCAGCGGCTATCGCAGCAAAAATGCGATGGCGGAGGCACACAGCATGGAGGAGGTAAAAATCAGGATCAACCGGCAGGACTACGAGCTGGGGAACACGGTTGATTTGCAGATGAAGGAAGCGCGCCGCCCCGTATTCCTTGGCGGTCCTTGGGTGGATGTGCTCCCGCCAACGGAGGATGAGCTCCGCCTGTTTGAGGAGCTTATCAACACCACCTCACAGATTTACTGGCCTGACGATACTCTGTCCAACATTGTCTGGGAGGCTGTCAGCCCGTACCTCTCCGGAGATAAAACCCTGGACGATACCCTCCGCCTGCTGGAAAACCGGGTAAGCCTGTACCTTAATGAACAGAAGTAACCCCGGCGGCCCGGGGAAACCCTGCGCTGCTGCTCCTATTTATAGGGATCGCCCGGAAGTAAAAATTTGCCAAAACCAAGCGTTTCATGCAAATTTCCGAAATTTGCATGAAACGCTCTGGACAGCCCCTGCAATATATACTGCCCTTGTCAATACAGAAAGGAGAACACTCCCATGCTGAAAAAACTTACATCCCTGTTTTTCTCATTGCTGCTCGCCCTGTCGCTCCTGCCCGGGCAGGCCCTGGCTGCAGACGCCCCCGAACCAGCCGAGCCTCCCGCCTTTGTGGAAGCGGTGGAACCCGGGGAACCGGACGCCCCGCCTATGACGCGGATGGCGGAGGTGCCGGATGAGCGCGATGAGGGACGCACCAGGCCCGACTAAATGGGCAGCTCCATTCCCAGGCGCTCCCGTAGCTCCTTTCGAAGGATTTTCAGATTATGCTTATCTCCAACGGCATCCATAAGGCAGCCGGCCTGGATATACAGCCCGATGCTCTTTTCCCGCTCGCCCAGGAAGAACTGGCACTCCGCCTGAGTGGCGAAAAAGTTGGGCAAAAAGTCACTGATGCCATATTTGGCGCAAATCTGCCTTCCCTGTTCCGCCAGCTCCAAAGCGTCCTGGTATCGTTCCGACAATGCCAGATTGATGGCATAGTTATTGGCAATCAGGCAAAACTGTCTGGGATAATCCTCCAGTTCGCAGGCGTTTTCCTTGATATTTTGAAGCAATCGTTCGTAAAGGGCGATTGCTTCGCCTCTTTTCCTCTCCATGGAGAAGGTCCGGGCAAGCTTATGATTGCGTTTTATTAGGAAAACACACTGCCAAAGGGATTTTGTGCTTTGGCGGGGGTCAGCCCGCCTCGGCGGTGTCAGTGGTGTTGATTTCAATGTACTCGGCAATCCGGCGGAACTCGTCCGCAAACTTAAAATGAACGCTGATATTGCCGTT
>VSNB01000159.1:4263-7423 GCA_009774055.1 Clostridiales bacterium | reverse complement strand
CCCACCAGGTTGGGCAGGATGCCCAGCAGGATGTCCAGCCCCTCCCGAGCCCCCTGGGACAGGGCGTCGTAGACGTTTACCCGCTTCCACATGCCGAACATCGCCGTGAAGGCCAGCAGGAGGGGTACCAGATAGGCGGAATAGTCCATCGCTACCCCCTCCATACCCGGCCAAGGGCCTTGGCCGCCAGCAGTCCCGCCGCCACCGACAGCGCCGAGGCCAGCCACACCGCCGGCAGGATGTCGAAGGCGCTCTCCGCCCCCAGGGCCGCCCGGACCCCCGCCACGGTGGTGGGCAGCAGCTGGATGGAGGCGGTGTTGAGGACCACCAGGGTACACAGCTCGTTGCTGGCCCGGCCCCCGCAGCCCTGGGCCATCCGGCGGGCCGCCCGGATGCCCAGAGGCGTGGCCGCGTTGCCCAGGCCCAGCAGATTGGCGGACACGTTCCCCGACAGAGCCGCCAGGGTGTCCGGGTCCTGGCAGGCCCGGGGCAGCAGGCGGCCCAGAACGGGCCGGAACAGCCGGCTGAGGCCGTCCATGAGCCCGCTGGCCTTCATGATGGACATGACGCCGCTCCACAGGCACATGACCCCCGCCATGGAAAGGCAAAGGTCCACCGCCGCCGCCGCGCCCGCCATGGCCGCATTCCCCACCGCGCTGATGGTTCCGTTTATCAGTCCGTACAGCACCGAGGCCGCTATCATCCCCGTCCAGATCCAGGCCATCGCCATAGAAAGCTCCTCCCCTTTCCCTCTATGTATACGGACAAGGGGAGGAAACATGCCTGTATTTTACCAGCCAACCTGGATGAGGATACTTCCCTCCTCATCGGTCCGGCGGAGGGTCATGCCGGCCTCGGTCATCCGGTCCATGGCCTCCTGGGTGGGGTGGCCGAAGCGGTTCTGGCCTACGCTGATGATTCCCACCTCCGGCGTCACTGCCTCCAGCAGCTCCTGGGAGGTGGAGTATCTGCTGCCGTGGTGGCCCGCCAGCAGGACCTCTACGTCCGGCAGGCCGTACTTTTTTACCAGCTTCTTCTCCGTGGAGTCGTTCATGTCCCCGGTGATGAGGATGTCGAACTCCCCTGCCGTGCAGAGGATGGTCAGGCCCATTTCGTTCGCGCCGCCCTCCGCCACCGGGGGATAGACCGTCAGCACGGCGTCTCCCAGGGCTGCGGATCGGGGGGATTCGATGTACCGCACCGCTACCCCGTACTCCTCCGCCAGAGACAGGACGTCCTGCTGGAGGTCCTCCTGCTCGCTGCCGGAGAGCTGGGGCAGCAGGAACTCCTCCGTCTCCACCCGGGCCAGCAGCCAGGGCAGGCCCCCGGCATGGTCCTCGTGGTAGTGGGTCAGGACCACGCAGCTGAGGGTGTCCCAGCCGTATTCGTCCATGGCCGCCGCCACGGCCTCTCCCGCCATCCGGGGGCTGTTGAGGCTCCCGCAGTCCACCAGTACGGTCCGATCCCCGGAGTGGAGCAGCATGGCCGCGCCCTGGCCCACGTCCACGGCTGCGGCGGTGAGCCGGTCGCCCTGTACCTGCATCCGGGGCCCGGCCTTCACCGCCAGCAGGCAGACCGCCGACAGAACCAGGGCTCCGCCCCACTTCCACCGCCGTCCCTTCACCAGCAGGCACAGCCCCAGCAGGATATAAGTCCCCGCCAGCCACGCCGCCAGCGCCGGGCGGGTGAAGTACACGCTGTGCCCTGGAATGCCCGATGTCAGACGGGCCGCCCACAGCAGGTACCGGCCCAGCCGATCCGGCAGGACCGTCAGTCCCGCCAAAGCCGGGAACGCCCCGCCCAGAATGGTCCCCAGCAGGGCGCAGGCGAACAGCGCCGGGGCCATCCACAGGACCAGCAGGTTGGACAAGGGCGATACCAGGGAAACCGTGCCAAAATAAACCGCGCTGAGGGGCGCGGTGGTCAGCATGACCCCCAGGCTGGCGGCGGTGGCGGCGATGAAGAACCGCCAGAGCTTCCCTGGAACGCCCGGCAGTTCCTTCGGCCCCAGGCGGGCCAGTCCGGCGTAGATCTTCGGCGCGGGCAGCAGCAGTCCCGCCACGGCGGCGAAGGACAGCTGCAAGCTCACCGACGCAATGGCAAAAGGATTAACCATCAGGATGACCAGCAGGGCGGCGGACAGTGCCGTGGGCGTATCCCCCTCCCGGCCCGCCAGCGGGGCCAGCAGCACGAAGCCCGCCATGACGCAGGCACGGACCACCGACGGCGTACAGCCCGCCATGACCATGTAAAACAGCATCACCGGATACCCCAGGAACGCCGTCAGCCGCTGCCGCCGGAATACCAGCAGGCCCAGCAGGGCCATAAGGAATCCGCAGTGCAGGCCGGATACGGCAGTAATGTGCATCAGGCCCGCCTCGCTGAGGCTGGTGTAGGCCCGGGGACTCAGGCCGTCCCGTTCGCCGGTGAGCAGGGCGATGATGAGGCCGCCGGTTTCGGGGCCGTACAGCGCCTCCACCCGGTTCTCCAGCCAGCGGGCCAGCCGCGCCGGCAGATACCGCCAGCTTCCGGCGTGCCCCTCCATTGACGCCAGGAGCTCCCCGCTTCCATAGAGGCGGAGGAAGACGCCCTTGGAGAGGTAATAGCTGCTTTCCTCGCCGGAGAGGGTGGCGGCGCTGTAGCACTTGGCCTGGGCCAGAATCCTGTTCCCGGGCTCCAGGGGCAGCAGGCTCCGGTCCCCGTAGAACAGGACCCTTCCCCGCAGGCCGGCCACCTCCGCTTCGCACCGTGAGCCGCCGGCGGCCTCCTCCGGGTAGTCCGTCAGCTCCAGCTCCAGAATGAGCTTCGCGTCCGTCAAAGCCTCCGCCGGAGCCAGGTACAGCGCGGCATAGCCGGAAAACCAGAGGATGCCCGCCGCGCACCCTGCGGCGGCGATCCTTGCCGCCCGCCGTGCCTTTCCCCGCAGCGGCAGGGACGCCAGCCCCAGCAGCAGCGCTCCCGCCGCCGCCCAGAGACGGAATCCCTCCGGCAGCAGGTACTGGCACAGCGCGCACCCCGCTCCGAAGGGCAGGGCGAACCACATCAGCCGCCGCATGGCTACTCGATGGGTTCCCGCCGGTCCGTGCGGCCCAGGATGTAGTCGGTGCTGGTTTGGTAGTAGTCGGCCAGCTTAATCAGCGCCCAAGCGGGGATTTCGCGC
>VSNB01000159.1:0-4163 GCA_009774055.1 Clostridiales bacterium | reverse complement strand
CGGATTTTGCCGAAAGATAGTAAAATGATTCCTCTGCCCTTCTCCAATCTGGCAACAGAAAGGGGATGTGCAAGTTGGAATTCGTAATTAATTTCCTGGTGTCGGTCGCGGCGAGCGGGGCAGGCAGCTATGTGAGCAGGTGGCTTGACCGGCGCCGCAAGGGCAGGTAAGCACAAGAGGAGCGCCGGAGGGGTCGGTTCCCTCCGGCGCTCTGTTTTGCGTGTGCAGATTGATCGTAATTAATTTCCTTGCTGCGTTTATTATAGCGCAGCCGCCCTAGTATATGCAAGAGGAAATGCGAATATTTTTATAATTTCAGAAATCCCCGATGTCAGTCCCGGTCCATTTCGTACTCCAGGATTTTTCCGGTAACGGCGTCGATCTCCATTTCATGCTCCACGCCGTTGTAGATAATCTCCACATCGTAGACCTGCTTGCCGTCGTCCTTGTCCAGCTTCAGCTTCTTGATATGAGAGGCGTCCGCGCCGGGGACCTTGGCCAAAGCGATCTCCTGGGCCTTTTCCCGGGTAATGACGGTTCCGGAGGAGGCGGGAGGCGTGAAGGACTCCGCGTCGTAATCGACCTCCAGGACCTCGCCGGTTTTGGCGTCGATCTCGTAGTCGTACTCCTTAAAATCGGCGGTGTAGAACTCAATGTCGTAGACCTGCTTCCCATCATCCCAATCCAGCTTCGCTTCGGTGAAGGTGACCTGGTCGGCTTTCAAACCGGCGTGAGCCAGGGCCTTGGCCTTGGCTTCCTCCAGGGTGAGGATGGGCCGCGCGCCGCTGGGGCCGGTATTGCCGCCCACGATCACGTCCGCATCGGTAACGTCGCCGCCATCGCCGCCGGAGAGGGTCACGGTGTTAGTCTTGCCGTCCCAGTCCACACGTTTGCCCATCAGCTCGCCGATGGCCCGGATGGGCAGATAAGTGGAGCCCTGGTAGAGCAGGGGGTAGACTGTTTTGCCGTTGGCATCGGCAAAGGTTCGGGCGGTGTCGTCCACGACTACGGTGATGTCGTTCCGCAGCTCCACCGTGACGTCCTTAGCCTTGGCGGCGGCATCGGGCGTGCCCGCGGTGGGCCCTTCGGTGCGTACGCCGCCCAGGGTGGCGGTCTTGGTGTCCTTGTTCCAGGTTACCACCTTGCCCATCAGCTCGCCGATGGCGCGAAGGGGCAGATAGGTGGTATTGTTATAGGAAATAGGATGGACCTGCTGGCCGCTGACGTTATAGAATATCCGCGCCGCGCCATCGATCACGATGGTGATATCGGGCCGCAGACGGGCGGTCACATCGCTGGCCGCATGGACTGCCGGCGTCAGGGGGCCCAGCAGCAGCGCAAAACACAGCAGGGGCAAAAAAATGTGGACAAAGAATCTTTTCGTCGGGGTCAGGTTCTTCATGGATGTGCTCCTCCTGAAATGTCATTTGATTCGGCATGAGCCGTAGAACTATTATAGCAGTTTTGGCAGGAAATTGCAAGTAGGTCTGTTATTCCGCCATCAGCAGGCAGCTCTCTCCCGCTTCGAGGCGAAAATCCTCCCCGGCCAGGTTCAGCTCGTCCAGCAGAGCGGAGAACTGCTCCGCCGTCAGCGGATACTGCCGCCCCGCCTCCCAGGGCAGGCCCAGCTCGCGCTCCACCCAGGCCCGGGCGGTTTCTCCGCCGGCGGTCACCGTGCCGGTGAGCGCCTGGTCTGCGCTCATGGCGGGAGCAACGGCGTGAGGGTCCACGGCGTCCTCCATGCGGTATTCTGCCGCCGGTGCCGCGCCGTCCTCTGCTTTTGGCGGATTTTCGGTGGGGGACGCCTGCTTCTGATTGGGTGCGTCCTCCTCCGCATCTTCCAGTATCAGGGCCTCCGCCACCATGCCCTCGTCCGCTTCCGCGCAGGCCGGCGCATCGGCGTACTGTTCCGCGGAAGGCGCACTGCGGGCCAGCATCACCTGGCCGGATTCCCTGGCGTCCCCGCCCCGGGCCTGGAAGGTCCACAGCCCCAGCGCCGCAAAGGCGCAGCAGGCCGCCATCGCCGCCCACCGCCTCCAATGGGGGAAGGCGATCACCTTTTTTTCCGGCTTCTCCTGGGGCGTCTCCCGGACCCGGGCCATGACCGCCCCGGCGAAGCCCTCCGGCAGAGAGACCTCCTCCCGGTCCAGGGCGTCGTGGATGGCGACCAGGTCGTCAAAATACTGCTGGCACACGGGACAGGCGGCCAGATGCGCCGCCGTCTCCGACCGCTCCTCCCCGGACAGCTCCCCGTCCAGGAACGCGCTGATGAGCGCCTCGTATTCTTCACAGTTTTTCACAGCCGGCCCCTCCCTTCCGTTTTGGCTTCCTTCTCTTTAGACGGCAGATAGCCGGATAGGTTCCCGTTTTTTACAAGGATTTTTCGCAGGGAGCCCCTGGCCCGGGAAATCCGGGACTTTACCGTCCCCAGGTCCACCCGCAGCTCCGAGGCGATTTCCTCGTAGCTCAGCCCCCGCAGCTCCCGGAGGAGCAGGGCCTGCCGGTGGTCCTCGCTGAGCATGGACAGACCCTCGGCCACCGCCTCCCGCAGCTCCGTCTCCTCAGCCTGGGCCTGGGGAGACGGAGCGTTGTCGACGGCGTCCAGCCCCGGTCCGCCGCCGTCCAGGCTGACCTCCCCCCGCTGTCGTTTGACGCGGCGGAGGTGGTCGATGGCGGCGTTGCTGGTGAGGCGGTAGAGCCAGGTAGAGAATCCCGCCTCCCCCCGGAACCGGGGTAGGCCCTTCCAGGCGGCGAGGAAAGCCTCCTGGGCCGCGTCGGCGGCATCCTCCGGATTGCCGCACATCCGCAGGGCCAGGCCGTATACTTTTTTCTCGTGAAGCCCGACCAACTGGGCGAAGGCGTCCTCGTCGCCTCCCGCCGCCCGCCGGGCCAGCTCGTCAACCGTCATGCAGATCCCTCTTAATGCCTTTCGTTACCCTGTACACATCCTCCAGCGTCTCCATCCGGACGATCTGTTCCTTGTAGCAGCCTGCGTGGGGCACGCCCTTGAGATACCAGGCGTAGTGCCGCCGGGCCGTCAGTACGGCGATCTTCTCGCAGTTGTACTGCGCCGCCAGCTCGATCTGCCGCACGGCGGTGTCGCACCGCTCCGCCAGGGGCGGCTTGGGGGGAATGGGCTCCCCCGCCAGGGCGGCCTCCGCCTCCCGGAAGATCCAGGGGTTGCCGAAGCACCCCCGGCCGATCATAGCCATGTCGGCCCCGGTCTGCTTCAGAATGCGCACCGCGTCTTCCCCGGAGAATACGTCCCCGTTGGCGATGACGGGGATGGAGACGGCCTCCTTTACCTCCCGGATGGTGGACCAGTCCGCCGTACCGCCGTACATCTGGACCCGAGTCCTGCCGTGGACGGTCACGGCGGCCACCCCCGCCTCCTCCAGCAGCTTCGCCAGCTCCACGGCGTTGATGCTGCCCCTGTCCCAGCCCCGGCGCATTTTCGCCGTCACCGGGACGGGGGATGCCTTCACTACCGCCTCCGCCAGCCGGGCGGCTTTCTCCGGGTCCTTCATCAGGGCTGCGCCATCACCGGAGGAGACGACCTTGCCCACGGGGCAGCCCATGTTGATGTCCAGGATGTCCGCGCCGCTGGCCTCGATGGCGATCTGGGCGGCCTCCGCCATGCAGGAGGCGTCGCTGCCGAAAATCTGGGCGGCGAAGGGGGCTTCTCCCGGGAAGGGCTTCAGCAGCAGCCGGCTTTTTTTGTCCTGGTAGCAGAGGGCCTTGGCGCTGACCAGCTCTGTACAGGTCAGCCCTGCCCCCAGCTCCGAGCAGATCTGCCGGCAGGCGGCGTCGGTGACCCCCGCCATGGGGGCTAACGCTAATTTTGAATTTATGGTGAGGGGGCCGATCTGCATGGCGGTTCCTTTCCTCGCCGCCCTTCAGGCGGCGAACGGGAATTTGATTTGCGGCCCTGCGGGCCGCGGGCGCTTTTTATCCTATTTCTTTATTTATTTCATCTTCGCCGCCTCCGGCGGCGAACGGGAGTGGTTTCGTAACGCAACCCCGAGACCTGCGCGGCCCCGGACTCCGCGCCTACTTTTGGCCCGCGGCAACGATTATTCATGACCGCATCGAGTGGCCGCGTATCATCTGATTGTGCATGACCCCTCGATGGGGTCATTGCACAATCGTGACGGGCAGGCGCG
>VSNB01000158.1 GCA_009774055.1 Clostridiales bacterium | reverse complement strand
CCGCCGGCGCCCTCCCAGGAGGAGAAGCTGCTGACGGAAATCCGGGACCTGCTGAGGGAACAGCGGAAATGAGGCAGACGCTGGAACAGGGACTGCCGGAGCTGGGGATGGGGATCGGCCTCATCCCCAGGCTGGCGGGCTTCGCCGAGCTGGTACTGGAGCGGAACCAGGTAATGAACCTGACCGCCATTACGGAGCCCAAGGACGTAGCGGCCCTGCATCTGCTGGACAGCCTGGAGCTGGCGGCGCTGGCCGGACTGGAGGCGGGGCGGCTGGTGGACGTGGGCTGCGGCGCGGGGTTTCCCGGGGTCCCGACAGCCATTGCGAGGCCGGGGCTGCAGGTGACGCTGCTGGACAGCCTGGGCAAGCGGGTGGACTTCCTGCGGGAAGCCTGCGGAAAGCTGGGGCTGAAGAACGTGGAGTGCATACACCAGCGGGCGGAGGAATTCGCCGGGGCGCGGCGGGAAGCGTTCGACTTCGCGGTGAGCAGGGCCGTAGCAGCTCTGCCGGTACTGTGCGAGCTGTGCCTGCCCCTGGTGAGGGTTGGCGGAAAAATGCTGGCGATGAAGTCGGCAAATTCCGACGAGGAGATCCAGGAGGCCGGACACGCAGCGGAGGTCCTGGGCGGCCGGGTGGAGTGGGTGAAGGATTACACCATCCCCACCACCGACGTGGTCCACCGGGTGGTCTGCGTGGAGAAGGTCAAGGCCACGCCGGGAAAATATCCCAGAAGATTTGCACTGATTAAGAAGCAGCCGCTGTGAAAAGGCGGAGGAGGCCCGGGCGCGGAAGCCCGGAGCCCCTCGAAACGAAGGTTTCCCCCCCTGCCGGCGGCGGGGAGGAAAAGAAGGAGATTGCCATGGGCCAAGTCATCGCCGTGGTGTCCGGCAAGGGCGGCACGGGGAAAACATCCTTTACCGCCAACGTGGGCATGGCTCTGGCCCAGATGGGACATCCTACCCTATGTCTGGACTGCGATGTGGGGCTGAGGAACCTGGACATCGCCCTGGCCATGACCGACCGGGCGATGATGGATTTTACCGACGTCATGACGGAACGGTGCTCTCTGGAGGATGCGGCAGCGCGGCATCCGGGGCAGAAAAACCTCTTTCTGCTGACCGCACCAGCGAGATTGGGCGCCGTGGACATCGACCGGGAAGTGTTCCGGAAGCTGTTTCCGGAAATTAAGGAAAAATTCGAATACTGCCTGGTGGACGCGCCGGCGGGACTGGGAGCCGGATTCCAGCTGGCCCTGACGGGAGCGGACCGGGCGGTGGTGGTCACTACCACCGAGGCCAGCAGCCTGCGGGACGCCCAGCGAACCGTAATGGAGCTGGGATGCCTGGGGCGCGGCCAGGTGCACCTGGTGGTGAACCGATGCAGGAGAAAGCTGCTGAAATCCCTCCACCAGACCATTGACGACGCCATTGACAGCGCGGGACTGCCCCTGCTGGGGGTGATTCCGGAGGATGAGACGATGCCGCTGTATGCGGGAAGGGGCGTGCCCCTGCTGAGTACCAACAACAACTGCGCCGCCAGCGCCTATCGGAACATTGCAAAAAGAATCGACGGGCGGCGGGTGGCACTGATGCGGATACGGTGATACGTTCCGTATAGATTCGACATTGCAATACTGCCTGTACTTTTAAGGCCGTAACTACACACAATCCAGCGGAGAAAGGAAGGGATACTCCCATGTATATCGCTCTGATGTCCCATGACAATAAAAAGGACCTGATGGTTCAATTCTGTACGGCCTACGCAGGAATCCTGTCTCAGCACAACCTCTGCGCCACCAGTACCACGGGGCAGATGGTTATGGAGGCCACCGGCCTTCACGTGCACCGCTTTCTGACCTGCCAGCACGGAGGAAGCCAGCAGATCGGGGCGCGGATCGCGTATAATGAGATGGACATGGTGTTATTCTTCGTGGACCCCAACGATTCGTCCATGGAGAAGGAGCTTCTGTACATTTCCCGGCTGTGCGACCAGAACAATATTCCCTTTGCGTCCAACGTGGCCACGGCGGAAATGCTGGTGCTTGGCATGGACCGGGGGGATCTGGATTGGCGGAATATTGTGAATCCGAAGCAGAAATATAACCGGCAGTAGGTTTTCTATTGACATTTTGAGGCGAACGGTTATAATACCAGGTATCGACACATCGCGTGGAGGGCGACAGAGTACCCCTCCCTGCCGGACAGAGAGGGCCGCCGGGATGACTGCTTCCCGGGTGGAAGCGGCCTGCGGGTTTCGGGTGGGGGAACGACAGCGCCGGAGCGAGGGCGGAGACGCCTGCGGTTTTGTCCAGCCGCAGTCAAATGGACAGGAGGGTCCCGCAGGATGCGGGACCGAATGTGGGTGGCACCACGGGGGTTCGTTATGCTCTCGTCCCGCTTAGTCAGGGGACGGGAGCATTGTTTTTTATCCGCGGCCCTACGGGCCGCGACCGCTTTTTGCTTCTTTCTTCGTTGAAGGATGTTTCGTACCGCCCCTGCGGGGCGGCGGGGCTCTCTTCTTCTTTTACCTTTGCCGCCTCGCCGGCGGCAGGGCCTTCTTTTCGCGCGAGCGAAAAGAAGCAAAAGGCCGCTTAAGGAACTACGTTCCTTAAGAATCCTCCTCCATTACGGGGGCTGTTTGTTTTGCGCTTCCACTGTAGTCTGTCCGGGCTGAAGCGGGCGGCCCCCATGTATCGAGCGAAGCGTCTATTCAACGACGTTGTCTGCAGACCCTACCGTATCACACGAGGGAGCTCCCGGGGCAGTTTCGTCAGAAGGCTCCCCTAGCAGAACCCTACCCCTTCAACAGGCCGGCAGGCGGAGTCGGTCAACTGCCAAGCCACTAGATTAGATACCCGTAGGATCGGAAATTCAGTGGCTTCGCCGATCAAATCAACACCGCACAGCCCTTTATCCCCCGTATAGGGCAATGGCGCGCACGCGCCTGCCCGTCAAGGGGTTCTTAGACCGTAGGTCTAAGCGCGTTTTTGCTTACTTTTGCCGCGCGGCAAAAGTAAGCCGCCGTCCGGGCGCGGGAGCCCGGAAGCCGATTCGAGAAGAATGTATCTTTCGCGCTCTCCGGGCGCGCGAGAAGAAAAGGAGAATTTATCATGAAAGTTCAACCGAGAACCCTCTCAGGATTCATGGAACTGCTGCCTGAGCAGCAGATCCTGATGGAGGACGTGATGCAGATTTTGCGGGAAACCTATTCCCTCTATGGGTTCACCCCCCTGGATACGCCCTTGATCGAGGCCAGTGAGGTGCTCCTCGCCAAGGGCGGCGGAGAGACGGAGAAGCAAATCTACCGTTTTACCAAGGGGGACAGCGACCTGAGCCTGCGGTTTGACCTGACGGTGCCACTGGCGAAGTATGTAGCCCTGCACTATGGTGAATTGGCCTTCCCCTTCCGGCGGTATCAGATCGGAAAGGTGTACCGGGGAGAGCGGGCCCAGAGAGGCCGGTTCCGGGAGTTCTATCAGGCCGACATCGATATGATCGGCGACGGGAAGCTGGACGTCTCCAACGAGGCGGAAATGCCCGCGATTATCTACCAGGTGTTTAACCGGCTGGGGCTGAAGAAATTCCAGATCCGGGTGAACAACCGGAAGATTCTGAATGGCTTCTATGGAATGCTGGGGCTCAGCGAGCAGGCCGGAGACATTATGCGCACCGTGGATAAGCTGGAGAAGATCGGAGCGGACAAAGTCCGGGAGCTGCTGACGGAGCTGGGCGTCTCCCAGGAGAAGGCCGGGGAAATCCTTGGGTTCATGGAGATCAAGGGCTCCAACGGACAGGTGCTGGAGGCCCTGGAGGCGTATCGGGGCAGGAACGAGCTCTTTGACCTGGGGCTGGACGAGCTGAAGACCGTGGTGAAGTATCTGGGCGGCTTCGGCGTGCCGGAGGAGAATTTCGCGGTGGACCTGACCATCGCCCGGGGGCTGGATTACTATACCGGCACCGTGTACGAGACGCTGATGGTGGAGCATCCGGAGATAGGCTCTATCTGCTCCGGCGGGCGGTATGATAACCTGGCGGAATATTATACGGATAAAGTACTGCCTGGAGTGGGGATCTCTATCGGGCTGACCAGATTGTTCTTTGTGCTCAATGAACAGGGAATGCTGAATCAGGCGCGGAACACCGCGCCGGCGGACATGCTGCTGCTGCCCATGGTGGAGGATCTCTCCCCTGCCGTGGAGCTGGCGACGCGGTTCAGAAACGCCGGGGTCAGGGTACAGCTCTATGGAGAGCAGAAGAAATTCAAGGCGAAGATGAATTATGCCGACAAGATTAAGGTCCCCTTCGTGGTGTTCCTGGGAGAGGACGAGATCCGGGACGGCGTGGTGGCCTGCAAGGATATGAAGTCCGGGGAGCAGACGAAGCTGGGGTTCGATGAGACGCTGGCCCGGGTGCGGGACGGACTGGCGAAGATGGAGGAAGGGTGCGTGATTTTGGGGTAGGGTCCCCCCTGCCCCGGCGAAAGAAAGGCGGTATGACAAAGCTGCATTTGATGATCCAGGGGCATCCATATTGGGAAGAGGCAATTTCTTTGGCCGACCGCTGCTCGTGGAGAGCGGGGCCCCTCCTGGCGGAAAAAATGATCCGGCATACGGCGGCATACGCCTGTCACCTCGGTTATGAGCGGATTTATATCATGAGCAGTGAAATCGGGCTGTATGAAAAATACAGGTTTGTGAAGCTGGGCGGCTTTGAGACAATACACGGGAACATGGATCAGCTTTTTGTGATAAATATTGGACATCCCCCGCTCGATTCTTAATTTTTTAGTCGGAGTTATGAAAGGAGCTGCAATGCTATGACCAGGAAGTGGAAAGCTGCGTTGGGAGCACTGGCACTTGTGGTTATCTTCTGCCTCTGGTATACCAGGCCGAGGAGCTTTGAGGAGCTGGTCTTGAGCGGGAAAATCGACAACATGGCCGCTTCGGCAGTGGTCACCGACTTTTCCAGCGGCCTGGCCGACATGAAATCGTGGGATATTGACAGCCACGAGGGGCGAGATACCGTCATTGAGGATATGGAGGCGATTCTGAATAGCTGCAAATACCGGGTCAGCCTGCGGAGCTTTTTCACATTTCTTGACAGCTTTCGCGGCAGCTATTCAATACCAGGGGATAAGGGCGATCCTTTTATCGTTTGGGGCGCTGTGCTGGAGGATGGCAGCACAGTCTCCGCACAATACAGGGGATCAACTGTTTCGATCACGACGGACAACAGGATCATTGCAAAAGCTACGGACAAGGAAATTGGAGATAAGCTGGCGGCATATATCCAAGAATTTGGATGGAGATAATAGCGGGTAGTTATATTTTATTGAAATAATACATTGTAAAAAAGAAAGGTGTTTGAACATGACGCAAAACAGAACCCATACCTGCAGCGAGCTCCGGCTGGAGCACGTTGGACAGAAGGTAAAGCTCTCCGGTTGGATGGAGAACGTAAGAGAAGTGGGGCAGAATTTCGCCTTTGTGATTCTGCGGGACTTCTATGGGACCACGCAGGTGGTCATTGAGACGGAGGAAATGATGAACGCCGTCCACGGGCTCAACAAAGAAACCGTAATTTCCGTGGAGGGCACTGTCCGGGAGCGGAGCAGCAAGAACGCCAATCTGCCCACCGGAGAGATCGAGGTGGTGCCGGAGAAGATCGAGGTGCTGGGCAGGTGCCGGTACAACGAGCTGCCCTTCCAGGTGAACCGGAGCCGGGACGCGGACGAGACGCTGCGGCTGAAATACCGGTATCTGGACCTGAGAAATCCGGAGGTCAAGAAAAACATTATCCTGCGGTGCAACGTGGTGTCCGCCATCCGGGCGGCCATGACGGACCATGGGTTCCTGGAGATCACGACGCCCATTCTGACGGCCTCCTCGCCGGAGGGAGCCCGGGACTATCTGGTGCCCGCCCGGAAGCATCCGGGGAAGTTCTACGCCCTGCCCCAGGCGCCCCAGCAGTTCAAGCAGCTGCTCATGGCCTCCGGGTTCGACCGGTACTTCCAGATCGCGCCCTGCTTCCGGGACGAGGACGCCCGGGGGGACCGTTCGCCGGGCGAATTCTACCAGCTGGACATGGAAATGAGCTTCGCCACCCAGGACGACGTGTTCGGGATAATCGAGGACGTGTTCCCTCCCATTTTTGCCAAGTACGGCCTGTATAACGTGGCGTCCAGCGCGCCGTTCAAGCGGATCGGGTTCGTGGAGGCCATGGAGACGTACGGGTCCGACAAGCCGGACCTGCGGATCGACCTGACGGTGCAGGACGCCACAGAGCTGCTGAGCGGGTGCGGGTTCGGCCCCTTCGAGGGCAATGTGGTCAAGGCCATCGTGGTCACCGATTTCACCGCGGCGCGGAAGCAGATCGACAAGCTGTGCGCCGACGTGGAGGTCCAGGCGGGCGAGAAAGCGTATTGGTTCCGGCTGGACGAGAAGGGCGAGATCGTGGGCGGCATTGCCAAGTTTGTGGCGGACATGAAGGACGAGGTCGTTGCAAAGCTGGGGCTGAAGCCGGGCTGCTTCGTAGGACTCACCGCCGGGAAGAAGGGCGCGGCCCAGAAGACCGCCGGCGTGCTGCGGAACAAGCTTGGTCAGCTGTGCCCCAACCACTTCGACAAGGAGCGGTATGAGTTCTGCTGGATCGTGGATTTCCCCATGTACGAGATCGGCGAGGAATCCGGGGAGCTGGAGTTCTGCCACAACCCGTTCTCCATGCCCAACGGCGGGAAGGAGATTCTGGAAAAGGCCATTGCCGGAGAGGTAGACCCCCTGAGCATTACGGCGTACCAGTACGATCTGGTGTGCAACGGCGTGGAGCTTTCTTCCGGGGCGGTGCGGAACCATGACCCGGAGATTATGATCAAGGCCTTCCAGATGGTGCGGCTGGGCGAAGAGGATGTAAAGAGCAAGTTCCCGGCAATGTATAACGCGTTCTGCTATGGGGCTCCGCCCCATGCGGGGATTGCGCCGGGCGTGGACCGGATGGTCATGCTGCTGGCAGGCGAAGAGTCTATTCGGGAGATTATTCCCTTCCCCATGAATAAGAATGCGCAGGATCTGATGATGGGGGCGCCTTCTTTTGTGGAGCAGAAGCAGTTGGATGAACTGCACATTGCCGTTACTGAAAAAGAGGAGGAATAATCTTCGCGCGCTCCGCGCGCGAACGGGAAATTTTTCTCGAATCGGTCCGGGGGCTATAGATTTTGCAACGGCCACATCGAGTGTCCGTGCAAAATTTGATTGTGCATGACCCCTCGACGGGGTCATTACACAATCTGCGCCCCCGGACCCTGCGCCTACTTTTGCCGCGCGGCAACGATTATTCATGACCGCATCGAGCGGTCACGAATAATTGATTGTTCGCGGCCACTCGATGTGGCCGTGAACAATCTCAGTAGGCAAAAACGCGCTTAAACCT
>VSNB01000157.1 GCA_009774055.1 Clostridiales bacterium | reverse complement strand
GAGGGCTTGACCTACTTTATGCAGGCTCATTGTCATGCTCTTGCTCTCAGCTTCCTCTCTTTCCTTTGTTCGGTTTTTAGGGTGTGATTTAAAAGTTAAGTTGGTGTTAATTAGGGCGAGGGTCCACCCGTTCCCATCCCGAACACGGAAGTTAAGCTCGCTTCTGCTGACAATACTTGGCTGGAGACGGCCCGGAAAGATAGGTAACGCCAACATATAAGGGACAGTCGAAAGACTGTCCCGTTTTTTTATAAAACACCGAGGAGGAACATCATAGATAACCAAGTGATCCACATGGCGCCTCAGACGCCGGGACTTCCACGCTGGGGAAACTTATTTGTACCCGACTCGGATACTTTTTTATGGATACGGATGATTATTTTTGGGAACCGGTTGATCCCCCTTATACCTATAAAAAAAGTATTCCAGACCGGCTTAACCTGATGAGATGGGATTTGGAAGAGCATGGGAATGTTGAAATAGTGTTGCGCAATTTATGAGATTAGAGATATAATTAAAGGAGAATTTGAAAGATGGCAAGACGTGAGATAGTTACTCTGACCAACATGTGCATGATCTACGATGACCATGGCAATATCCTGGTACAGGACCGGCTGGACCCGGAGTGGCCAGGGATCACGTTTCCCGGCGGGCATGTGGAGCCCGGGGAATCCTTTACTAAGGCGGTGATCCGTGAGGTCTGGGAGGAGACGGGGCTGACCATTGAGCATCCGCGGCTGTGCGGGCTGAAGCAGTTTCCGGAGGAAGATGGCACGCGGTATATTGTGATGCTCTATAAGGCGAACCGATTTTCCGGGGAACTGCGATCTTCCCGCGAGGGAAATGTGTTCTGGATCAAGCGCAGTGAGTTGGAGAACTATCCGCTGGCGGAAACCTTTGACCAGCTGATTCGTGTGTTTGAGGACGACAGTCTGGGGGAGCAGTATGTGCATTGGGACGGGGATGAATTTCTGCGGGAAGTGTTCTGACTTTTAAATTTTGTATTGTTACATCTGAGGAGCACGATATGTATAAGATTTTTGTGGTAGAGGACGATGCCGTCATTGCCAGGGCGGTGGTGGAGCATATCGCTTCCTGGGGCTGGGAGGCGCGAAAGGCGGAGGACCTGACCCGGGTCATGGAAGAATTTACCGCCTTTGCACCCCATTTGGTCCTGCTGGACATCGGGCTGCCCTTCCGGAACGGGTACCACTGGTGCGCGGAAATCCGGAAGCTCAGCCAGGTGCCCATCGTGTTCCTGTCCTCGGCGTCGGACAATATGAATGTGGTCATGGCCATGAACATGGGCGGGGACGATTTTATCGCCAAGCCCTTCGACCTGGAGGTGCTGGCGGCGAAGGTCCAGGCGCTGCTGCGGCGGACCTACGACTTCGGTGCTTCCGCGCCGTTGCTGGGATGCCGGGGAGCGGCGCTGGATACCGGGGACAATACCCTGCGGTACGAGGGGCAGATCCTGGAGCTGAGCCGGAACGAGTACCGGATAATGCAGGTGCTGCTGGAGCAAAAGGGCAAGACAGTTTCCCGGGAGACGCTGATGCGGAAGCTGTGGGAGACGGACAGCTTTGTGGACGAGAATACGCTGACGGTGAATATGGCCCGGTTGCGGCGAAAGCTGGAGGGTATCGGGCTGACGGACTTTATCCGGACAAAAAAGGGCTTGGGGTATTTGATCGAGGGGTGAGGACCGATGAGGCTGCTCCGGGAATATTTGAAAAGCAGAAGCTGGGCGGTACTGCTGCTGGGGGCCTGTACAGGGGTGTTTGCCTGGGTGCTGTCCCTCTACCGCTTGCAGGCGGAGGCGGCGGCATATGGCGGACTGCTGTGCCTGATTCTGCTGCTGATCTGCGGTACTATAGATTTCATCCAGTGGCGCAGGCGGACGCTGGACCTGGAGGGCATAGCGGGACAGGCGGCCCTGCTGCTGTCCCTGCTGCCGGAGCCGAAGGATGCGATGGAGGCGGCGTACCGGGAGCTGATCCTGGAGCTGGATCAGGACCGGCGGGCGGCAGTGTCCGCCCTGGACGCTAGAAACCGGGAGACGCTGGACTATTACACCATGTGGGTCCACCAGATCAAGACGCCCATTGCCGCTATGGGGCTGATTCTCCAGGACGACGAGACGGAGCGGGGGCTGGCCCTGCGCCCGGAGCTGTTTCGGGTGGAGCGTTATGTGGAGCTGGTTCTCAGTTACCTGCGGATGGGCGGCGGAGCGTCGGATTACATTATCCGGCAGGTGAACGTGGACAGCGTGCTGCGGCAGGCGGTGCGGAAATATGCACCGCTGTTTATCCGGGGAAAGGTTGCGCTGGACCTGGAGGAGACGGGATTGAAGGCCCTCAGTGATGAGAAGTGGCTGCAGCTGGTGATCGAGCAGGCGCTGTCCAACGCGGTGAAGTACGCGCCGGGCGGGCATGTGAAGGTCTGGAGCGAAGGGGAGAGGCTTTTCATCCAGGACGACGGTGTGGGCATCGCAGCGGAGGACCTGCCGAGGATTTTTGACCGGGGTTTCACCGGCTGCAACGGGCGGCTGGACAAGAGGGCCACCGGAATCGGCCTCTACCTGTGCCGGGAAATCTGCGGGCGGCTGGGGCATACCATCACCGTGGAGTCCGAGCAGGGGAAGGGGACCCGGGTTACTATCGGGCTGGCGCGGCCCTGTCTGGAAGTTGAATAGTGTTCCGCCTCCGGCAGGGGGCGGATTTTTTTGCGGAAATTTGGGCGGGGTCTGACAGATTCGCCCCGGCTGTCTTGTTATATAGGTGAAAGGGGGGAACGAGATGACCGAGGAACGAGCGGAGTACCTGGTGGGCCGGTACGCGGACCTGCTGCTGCGGATTGGAAAGACCTGGCTGGGGGATATGGACGATGCCAAGGACATCTGCCAGACGGCGCTTATCAAACTGCTGGAGCATCCCGAGGAGTTTCCGGACGAGGGACAGGAGCGGGCCTGGGTGGTACGGGTGGCGGTAAACGAGTGTAAGAACTGGCGGAAAACCGCCTGGTTCCGGCACAGGGCCCCTCTGGACGAAGGGCTGCAGCTGGCGGCGGAGGAGCCGGAGGAGGGGGGACTGCTGGAGCTGGTTCAGACCTTGCCGGACATATACCGGGAGGTAATCTTCCTGCGGTACTACGAGGGGTACGAGGTGCGGGAGATCGCCGCCCTGCTGGGGCGGTCCCCGGCGCTGGTGAGCACCCATTTGAAACGCGGGAAGGAAAAATTGAAACATTTACTGGGAGGTACGGCATATGCAGGAGAATTTTGAGGGCTACCGGGAGGAGCTGGACCAGGTGAAGCTGACGGAGGAGAGCAAGCGGGCGCTGGTGAGGAGCCTGCAAAACTGGAAGGAGAGTGAAATGAGGAAGAACGGAAGAAAGCCGGTCAGGATACGGCGCATGGCCGCAGTGGCGGCGGTGATCTGCCTGTTGACGACGGGGGCTGTGGCGGCGGTGACGGCCTCGCCCACCCTGCGGGATCGGATTTTCAGCGATTCTGCAGCCTATGAGCAGAGCAGCGGCTTCGTGGGCCGGGCTGTAGAGCGGGAGGGATGGACTGTCACCATCACCGACTGCGTGGGGGATGACCGGAACCTGTACCTGGGCATCGAGGTGGAAGCGCCGGAAGGAGTTGTGCTGGATGCGGATGGCTACCGTTTCCTGGACACCAGCGACGACCTGATCCAGGGAGGCGGCAGCGGCGGTATGCAGCGTATTCCGGACGACGATCCCACCGATAACAAGATCCAATTTATACAGAGGTACTACAGCTCCAGCTTTGATGGCGACGGGTTTGACCTGCAAAGCAAGTTTGTTCTGAAAAAGCTGGTCCACGACTGGCGATGGGAGCAGGACGGGAATGGAAAGATGGTCCAGGTCTACACGGAGGACTGCGGCGCGACCTGGGACTTCGGCTATCTGGACATCTCCTATCCGGACAGCGCAATCCGGCTGACGCCCAATGCGCCGGTCACAACGCTGGACGTGGAGGCGGTCATTTCCTCTGTGGAGGTTTCGCCTTTGAGCGTGCTGGTTCGGATCGAGGGGGAGGCGCTGCGATACCACCACGACTGGGTCCCCAAAAACGCGCCGGACGGCTGGTACGGCTGTATTGAGTACCAGGAGGTCTTCCTGTATACCGAGGATGGCAGGTGCATCCCCGTCAACGATCAGGATGGGGCGAGCATCGGCGGCGGATGCAGTGCCGGGAGCCATGCAGGGGAAGAAGAGGAGCCCTATATTGTTCTGGACCGGAGTTTAGACGAGCTGGTGGATGTGGACAGCCTCACCGCTGTCTCTGTCTGCGGGGTGATGATCCCGCTGAAATAAAGAGGCCAAAAGACTTGGTGAGCTTATGCCCCAAGTCTTTTGCTTTCTGTGCGGGCCGGAAAGATATTCTTGTTTTTTCCATCCGGGCGTGGTATGCTGACAGCAGAACATGGAAATCTTTTGATGATTTTCAGATAAGGAGGAAGCGACATGAACTATCAGGCGGAGCTGGACCGCTGGCTGGAGCGGGCGGGGGAGGACCCGGACCTTATTGCGGAGCTGCGGGAGGCGCGGCAGGACGAGCAGGCGGTGTCCGACCGCTTCTACCGCCATCTGGCCTTCGGCACCGGCGGGCTGCGGGGCGTTATCGGCGCGGGAACCAACCGGATGAACATCTACACCGTCCGGCGGGCCACCCAGGCCCTGGCGGACTACCTCAACGCCGCAGACCTGCCCAAGTCCGCAGCCATCGCCCACGACAGCCGCGTCAAAGGGGAGCTGTTTGCCCGGGAGGCGGCCCGGGTGCTGGCGGCCAACGGGATCACCGCCTATGTCTACCCCCGGCTGGAGCCCACGCCGGCCCTGAGCTGGGCGGTGCGGTATCTGGGCTGTGGGGCTGGCATCTGCGTCACCGCCAGCCATAACCCCGCCCAGTACAACGGCTATAAGGTCTACGGCGAGGACGGGTGTCAGATCACCCCGGAGGCGGCGGAGAAGGTTTTGGCCGTCATGGACCGGACGGACTGCTTCGACGGCGTGAAGCTGGCGGACTATGACCAGGCGGTCGCGGAGGGGAAGATCCGGATGATCGGCGACGAGTGCCTGGACGCCTTTGTGGACGCGGTGCTGTCCCTGCGGCCCGGCAACGACGTCAGTAAGCTGAAGCTGGTCTATACGCCGCTGAACGGCTCCGGACTGGAGTGCGTGCGGAAGCTGCTGGGGAAGATGGGGGTTACGGCTCTGACGGTAGTACCCTCCCAGGAGGCCCCGGACGGACGCTTCCCCACCTGCCCCTATCCCAACCCGGAGATTCGGGAGGCCATGGAGGAGGGCCTGCGGCTGTGCGACGAGGTCCACCCGGACCTGCTCATCGGCACGGACCCGGACTGCGACCGCATGGGCGCGGCGGTGCCCGACGGAAAGGGCGGCTACCGGCTCATCACCGGCAACGAAATGGGCGTGCTGCTGCTGGACTACCTGTGCCGGACGCGGATGGCCCGGGGGACTATGCCGGAGAACCCGGTGGCGGTGACCACCATCGTCTCCACGGATATGGCTGTACCGGTGGCGGAGGCGTACGGCGTGGAGCTGCGGCGGATGCTGACGGGCTTCAAGTATATCGGCGAGCAGATCGGCCTGCTGGAGAGCCAGGGGCATGCGGAGCGGTATATCTTCGGGTTCGAGGAGAGCTACGGCTACCTCTCCGGGGCCCACGTCCGGGACAAGGACGCGGTGAACGCCGTCATGCTGGCCTGCGAGTGCGCGGCATGGTATGCGGGCCAGGGGATGACCCTGCTGGACGCCATGAACGGGCTGTATGAGAAGTTCGGATTCTACCGCAGCGGGCTCGTCAGCAAGGCATTCGAGGGCGAGGACGGCATGAAGGCCATGGAACGTCTGATGCAGTCCCTGCGGCAGGGGCCGCCGGCGCAGATTGCCGGGCGGAAGGTCACAGGGAAGGTGGACTATCTTCGGGACGATACCGGGCTGATTTCCTCCGACGTGCTGGAGTTCCGGCTGGAGGGGGAGGGCAAGGTGATTGTCCGGCCCTCCGGGACGGAGCCGAAATTGAAGCTCTATCTCTCCGTCCGGGGAGAGACGGAGGCGGACGCCCTGGCGTCGCTGGACGCGCTGGGCGAGGGCGCGAAGATGCTGATGGAGAGGAAGTAAGGGTATGGCGCAGTTTCCGAAGGGATTTTTATGGGGCGCGGCCTCCGCGTCCTATCAGATCGAGGGCGGCGTGAAGGAAGGGGGACGGGGAGAGAGCGTCTGGGACGCGTTTTCCCACACCCCCGGGAAGGTCAAAAACGGGGATACCGGCGACAGGGCGGCGGACAGCTACCACCGCTGGCGGGAGGACGTGCAGCTTCTCAAGGATATGGGGCTGGGGGCATATCGGTTCTCCCTGGCCTGGCCCCGCGTCGCGCCCAGGGGGGACGAAAATTGGAACGCGGCGGGGCTCGCCTACTACGACGGGCTGGTGGACGCCCTGTTGGATGCCGGCATTGAGCCCTGGGTGACGTTGTACCACTGGGACCTGCCCCAGGCCCTGCAGGACAAGGGCGGCTGGCAGAACGGGGATACCGCCCGGGCCTATGCCGCATACGCCGCCAAGATGGGGGCGCATTTCAAGGGCCGGGTGACGCGCTGGATCACCTTTAACGAGCCCCAGTGCTTTGTGGGCCTGGGCTATGGCAGCGGAGAGCACGCCCCCGGCCTGCGGCTGCGGGCGGAGGACCAGATGCTGTGCTGGGAGAACATGCTGGCCGCCCACCGGCTGGCTGTCCGGGCCCTGCGGGAGATCGACGGGGAGAACCGGATCGGCCTGGCCTCCTGCGGTGGGGTGTCCTGTCCGGCTTCGGACAGTCCGGAGGATGTGGAGGCCGCCCGGCGGCATATGTTCCCGGAGGACGGCGTTTTTCGGGGATTCTCCCACGACAGCCTCCTGGACCCCCTGTGCCTGGGGGAGGGGGACGGCAGGCCGGATTTCATCGGGCTGAACATCTACCACGGGGCGGTAGTCCGCATGGGAGAGGCCGGCCCGGAGGAGGTCCGTCACCCAGTGGGCGGCCCCCGCACGGCCATGGGGTGGCCCCTGGTGCCCCAGTCTCTGGAGTGGGGCACCAGGTTCGTATATGAGCGCTACGGCCTGCCCCTCTATATTACGGAAAACGGCTTGTCCTGCCGGGACTGGGTTTCTCTGGACGGCAAGGTACATGATCCCGGCCGGATCGACTTTCTGGCCCGCTATCTCCGGGCCCTCTCCGCCGGGATCGCCGCCGGGGCGGACGTGCGGGGGTATTTCCACTGGGCCCTTACCGACAACTTCGAGTGGGCGGAGGGCTATGACCAGCGGTTCGGGCTGGTCTATGTGGACTATTCCACCGGCGAGCGCATCCCCAAGGACAGCGCGGCGTGGTACCGGAAGGTGGCCGCCAGCGGCGGGGCGGAAGCGTAACGCCTGCGATTTTACGGCAGAGAAATAAGTCCCGCCCGGGGGGGGGTGGGGGGGGGGGGGGGGTGACGTGTGTTTTGGGTTGTGGGGGGGGGGGGGGGGGGGCGCCGGGGG
>VSNB01000156.1 GCA_009774055.1 Clostridiales bacterium | reverse complement strand
GCTCCGACCAGGCGGCCACGCCGCCGGACCAGACGGCGGACCCCTCCGGACAGACAGACCCGCCGGACCAGACGGTAACCCCCGACCCCACCCAGCCGACGGAACCGGAAGCGCCCTCCGAACCTGTGGAGGAACCGGACCTGCCTGCGGAGGACCCGGCGGACGAGGAGATGCCGGGATGGCTTCAACAGTAATAGGAGAGACATCAAAAATAAAAATAAAGTGAGGTAGCGAAGTATGACACCGAAGGAACTGGCGATCTTAGCGGCAAAGGCGCTGGACGGGAAGAAGGGCGAGGAGATCAAGATCATGGAGGTCACGGAGCTGACCACCCTGGCGGACTACTTCGTCATCTGCACCGGCTCCAGCAACACCCAGATCAACGCGCTGTGCGATGCGGTGGAGGAGAAGCTGGAGGCCGAGGCGGGGGAGAAGCCCTTGCATCGGGAGGGCCACCGGGGCGGCATTTGGGTCCTGCTGGACTATGGCTGTCTGGTGGTACATGTATTCAACACCGAGGCCCGGGAATTCTACGGTCTGGAACGGCTGTGGAGCGATGGCAAGCCCCTGGACGTGGCGGCTTTGCTGGCAGAGTAAGAAACACACGAAGGCGCGGGCAAGAGCCTGCGCCTTCGCATATCTAACACGCGGTGCAGCCGCCTGTCCATCGTGCAAGCGGTTGGTTTGTGAGGAAGACATGTTTTTCCGCTATTTCCTCATTGACAACCCACAAAAACGTGATATAATACTTGTAAACAAAAGCAATGAGGAAACGAGCGCCGAAACGCGGCCCAAGCGAGCGGGGGAGAGTGCGAGCCCTGTGGCAGAGCGTCCGGCGCGGCCACTTCCGAGCGGGCGGCGACGAGCCGCACGGGCTTGCCTCCGTTATCGGGCTGACGAGTTGTCCCCTGCGGGGGACAAATTAGGGTGGTACCGCGAAGACCTTCGCCCCTATGTGGTGGGCGTGGGTTTTTCTTTTTGCCTGTAAGGGAGGAAGTGAGAGGGGTTTGAGACAAAAAACGCGGTCTTTCGCCATATTGGTTCTGACGCTGTTCCTGCTGTGCGGCTGTCGGGGGAACCCGCTGCCGGTGGGCATGGACGAGGAGACGCTGCTGAAACACGGAAGAGAGGCGGCGGTCCTGCTGGCGAGCGGGGACTATGAGGAGGTCCTGGACCGGATGCGGGAGGACGTGGCCGCTGGAATTACGGTGGAGGAGATTCAGAAGCTGGTGATTCAGCAGACGGACGGCGCGGGCGTCTATAAGGAAATCGACAGCGCCATGGCGACGGGGCAGTCCTCCGATGGGGAAACGTACGGCGTGGCGGTGATCTACTGTAAGTACAGCAAGAAAAATGTCCTTTTCCGGCTGGCGTTCGATACCGATTACGAGCTGATCGGGCTGGAGGTCAGGAAGCCGTAGGGGCAAAGACCGCTGCACCTTCGATAAGGCGCAGGCCAAGCTGAAGCCCCAGGGCAAAGCTCTCTGCGCCGCATTGCAGACGCAGTCCGGCTAGGCAATCCGCCAGGGTAACTTTATGTTCATCGGATAACGATATGTTTTCCGATAGCTGCTCGATTGCTAAAGTTTCTATTTTGCGCAGCTCCCCCTGCAGCGTCTGCGCATAGTTGTCGTAGAGCCATTCATAGGTCGCATTCAGTGGTGAGGTTTGTCATAGAAAATGTCAGGTTGCCAAAATTTTCGGAAAGATTAAAAGCACTTAGAAAAGAAAAAAGGCGCACGCAGGTAGAAATGGCGGAACTCTTTGGCTGGACAGAGGCTCATTACCAGAAAGTTGAGTATGGGTGGATTAACATAAACGACCTTGGAACTTTTGGCAGATTATTTCGAGGTATCCACCGACTATCTGCTGGGCAGGAGTGACGACCGCCGGATTTTTTAGGGCAAGCCGAAGACTGCCGATAAACGAGTACGCGCCTCTGGCGTGCCGCCGGTCCGCCACCGGGGCAGCAAAACAGAAGCATTTACCGCCGCGCCCAAAAGGCGCGGGAGAAAAATTTATTGTAACAGGAGAAAAAGCTATGCACAAATCCTATGGTTTGAACGAAATCCGCGAAATGTTCCTGAAATTCTTCGAGAACAAGGAGCATTTGCGGCTCCCCAGCTTTTCCTTGATTCCGCAAAATGACGCCAGCCTTCTGCTCATCAACTCCGGCATGGCGCCCATGAAGCCCTACTTCACCGGCGAGGTGGAGCCTCCCCGCCATCGGGTCTGCACCTGTCAGAAGTGCATCCGTACCGGCGACATCGAGAACATCGGCAAGACCTCCCGCCACGGCACCTACTTCGAGATGCTGGGCAACTTCTCCTTCGGGGACTACTTCAAGCGGGAGACCATCCACTGGTGCTGGGAGTTCCTAACCAGCCCTGAGTGGCTGGGACTGGAGGCAGACCGGCTGTATCCATCCGTCTTCGGCGGCAGCGAGACCACCCCCGCCGATGACGAGGCCTTCGAGATCTGGAACAAGGAGATCGGCATCCCCGCCGAGCGTATCTTCAAGTTCGGCAAGGCGGACAACTTCTGGGAGCACGGCTCCGGCCCCTGCGGCCCCTGCTCCGAAATTTACTACGACCGGGGCGCGGAGTACGGCTGCGGCAAGCCCGGCTGCACTGTGGGATGCGACTGCGACCGGTATATCGAGATCTGGAACAACGTCTTTTCCCAGTTTGACAACGACGGCCAGGGCCACTACACCGAGCTGAAGCAGAAGAACATCGACGTGGGCGCGGGCCTGGAGCGGCTGGCCATTGCCAGCCAGAACGTGGAGTCCCTCTTCGACGTGGACACCGTCATGAACATCACCAACAAGGTGAGCGCTATCACCGGGGCCAAATACGAGCAGAGCCACAAGATCGATGTGAGCCTGCGGGTCATCACCGACCATATCCGCTCCGCTACCATGATGATCTGTGACGGCGTGCTGCCCTCCAATGAGGGCCGGGGCTACGTGCTCCGCCGTCTGCTCCGCCGGGCCGCCCGCCACGGGAAGCTGCTTGGCGTGGACCGTCCCTTCCTGTACGAGGTCTGCGGCACGGTGATCGGGGAGAACGAGAACGCCTATCCCGACCTGCGGGAGAAGGAGAGCTATATCACCCGGGTGATCCGCATGGAGGAGGAGAGCTTTGCCAAGACCATTGACGGCGGCATGAAGATTTTTACCGAAATGCTGGACGGCCACAAGGCCAAGGGGGAAAAGACCTTCTCCGGCGCGGACGCCTTCAAGCTCTACGATACCTACGGTTTCCCCATCGACCTGACGGTGGAAATGGTGGAAGAGGAGGGCATGAGCGTCGACCAGGACGAGTTCAAGGCCCTTATGGAAGAGCAGCGGGTCCGGGCCCGGAAGGCCCGTGAGGCTCTGGGCGATCTGGGCTGGGCCGGCGTGGAGTTCGGAAAGGATGTGCCCGCCACCGAATTTGTGGGCTACGATGGCTGGGACCGCGCGGTCACGGATGCAAGGGTGGTGGCCCTGGTGGTGGAAAACGAGCTGGCCGAGGCGCTGATGCCCGGCGTGGAGGGTATCGTTGTGCTGGACAAGACGCCCTTCTATGCCGAAATGGGCGGCCAGGTGGCCGACCACGGCACGATCTTTGCCGAAAAGACGGGCTTCGCAGTCACGGACGTCCAGAAGAACAAGGGCGGCAAGTATATGCACTATGGCAAGATGATCGAGGGGACGCTGAAGGTGGGGGATACGGTCGGCGCCCAGATCGACCCTGAGCGTCGCCGGGCCGTCATGCGGGCCCACACCGCCACCCATCTGCTGGATAAGGCCCTGCGCACCGTCCTGGGGGACCATGTCCACCAAGCGGGCTCGCTGGTGGAGGAGGACTGCCTGCGCTTCGACTTTACCCACTTCGCCGCCCTGTCGGCCCAGGAGCTGAGCGAGGTGTCCCGCGTGGTCAGCGACGCTATTCTGGCTGGTTATCCGGTGGAGGCGCGGGAAATGCCCATTGAGGAGGCCAAGAAAACCGGGGCCATCGCCCTGTTCAGCGAGAAGTACGGCGATGTGGTCCGGGTGGTGAACGTGGGCGATGGGTACTCCGTGGAGTTCTGCGGCGGCACCCACCTGGACAATTCTGCCAAGGCGGGTGTCTTCCACATCGACAGCGAGTTCTCCGTGGCCTCCGGTGTGCGGCGCATTGAGGCCGTCACCGGCAAGCGCGCCCTGGAGGAGATGAACCGGTTCCAGGATATGCTCTTCCAGGCCGCCGCGGCGCTGAAGGTAAAGCCTGTGGACCTGAAAGAGAAGGCGGGCCAGATGGTGGCCGAGGCCCGGGAGCTGCGCCAGACCATCGAGAAGCTGAAAGCTAAGGAATTTGTCTCCGAGGCGGACCAGTTCCTCATGAGCGCCAAGCAGGTGAAGGGATTGAAGGTGTTCTCCATGTCCCGCAACGGCTTGTCCGCAGACGACATGCGGAAGATGGGCGACTTCCTCCGGGACAAGGATCAAGGGGTGGTAGCCCTGATGGCCAGCGTCAACGAGGGGAAGATCACCTTCCTGGCCGTCTGCGGCAAGGAGGCGGTAGCCAAGGGCGTCAAGGCCGGGGACATTATCAAGACCATCGCTCCTATCTGCGGCGGCAAGGGCGGCGGCAAGCCGGACAGCGCCATGGGCGGCGGCAGCG
The DNA here is from genome assembly GCA_009774055.1 of Clostridiales bacterium. Taxonomy (GTDB): domain Bacteria; phylum Bacillota; class Clostridia; order Oscillospirales; family Oscillospiraceae; genus Pelethomonas. Next base: position 2,961 of record VSNB01000156.1, on the reverse strand, counting down.
ACCTGCTGAAGCTGGACGATGCCCTGGCGGCTTTGGACGATTTTGTGAACGAGAAGGCGAAGGAACTGTGACAAGGGACGATCTGAGGACTTTCCGGGCGCTGGATATCGACTTTGATAGTATCGGCCTGGAGCCGAACGCAGGAACTGTCCCCTATTTCTGTACCCCCGTGGATGCGGAGGAGGTGGGCTCCATCGGCTGCGATGGCATCCAGTTCGTCCTCCTGCCGGGGGATGAGGCGGTGTACTGCGTGGACCCGTCCATGGGGGGGATAGGGACTTATGTGCTGCCGGTAGGCAGTGATCTCCGTGAATTTTTATCCTTCGTGCTCTACTGCCATGATGCGAACCCCCTGAGCCAGATATATTTTCTGTCGGAGGAACGTTTTCAGACGTTTGCGGCTGACGAAGCCGAGGCAAGGGAGAGCGGAGAGCTGGAGGAACTGTTCAAGGCGAAGGACGCCGCTCTGGAGAAAATCGCGGAGGTCTTCGGTATTGCTCCCATAGAGCCCTACGCGAGGGTCAAGGCTCTGCAAGAGGCCTTCGACCCCAGTGTTTTGAACTTTTCCGATGAATACTACGACACGCTCGGCATCGAGCGGGAATAAGGAGGAGGCACCACTATGCTGATTGATTTTTCCAACATGGAGGAGCAGGTCATTCCCGGCTTCCTGGGCGGGGAAGGCACATTCCATGCCCGGATGCGGGTGGACGAGCTGGGCAAGATCATGCGAGCCGCGCTGGAGCCCGGTTCCTCCATCGGCCTGCACACCCACGACACCAGCAGTGAGATCATCTATATCCTGACAGGGAAGGGGAAGGTGCTCTACGATGGCGAGTACATCCCCCTCGCCGCCGGGGATTGCCACTACTGCCCCAAGGGCCATGCGCACAGCCTGATCAATGACAGCGATGGAAACCTGGAGTTTTTCGCTGTTGTGCCGTTTCAATAAAAAGGAGGAGCTTCATGTCTGACTGCTTATTCTGTAAGATCGTCGCCGGGGATATTCCCAGCAAAAAGGTCTATGAGGACGATTTATGTTACGCCTTTTATGACATTGATCCCCAGGTGCCCACCCATTTCCTGGTGGTGCCGAAGGCTCATATCCAGTCCGTTTCCGCTGTGACAGAAGAGAGCGCGCCGGTGGTGGGCCATATTTTTGCCGTTATTGCCAAGCTGGCCGAGGAAATGGGCTTTGCCGGTCCCGGTTATCGCGTGGTATCCAACATCGGCGAGGCGGGCCAGCAGACCGTGCCCCATCTGCATTTCCATGTGCTGGCGGGACGGGATATGACCTGGCCCCCGGGCTGAGCTTCCGGTAAATATGGGAAAACCCGCCCCGTTGGCTTTGACCAACGGGGCGGGTTTATTTTACATGGATCGACTGGAGAGAAAAACTTACTGCCTTTCCTCCTGATCCTTCTTGCGCTGAACATAGTCCAGCAGGGTTATGCCGCCCAGTGCGCCAATGCTCAGCAGCGCCCATGCGGTGGTATGCTTGTCGTCGCCGGTTCTGGGGGCCTCGGGTTCGTCCGGCTCCATATTGTATAGAGGGACATCCGCCTCGGGAACATAAATCCATTTGCCCGTTTCTGGGTCTTGCACCTTGACGTAGGTTTTGGGGACACCGTCTTCCAGAATGGTGATGGTGTCTGGGCCTTCCGGGTCCTCAGGGTCTGGAAGCTCCGTGGGGTAGTCGGGCGTCTCAGGCTCAGGATCAGGGTCAGGGTCGGGCTCAGGATCAGGATCGGGCTCAGGATCAGGATCGGGATCAGGCTCAGGGTCGGGCTCAGGATCAGGATCGGGATCGGGATCAGGATCAGGCTTAGTGGGAGGCGGAGGAGTGGGGTCTTGTCCAGGACCAGGGCCAGGATAGAGGATGTAGCGAAGAATAATAATCTGCTCGTTGTCCTCCGTGGCCTCCACGCTGGTCCAGTCAGTTTCCATGCGGAAGTCCGAACCTTCCTCCGTGACCATACCGTACCGCGCATCCAAATACTGGAATGTCTGCCCGTTATACTCTGGACGGAGGGTGATGCTTTCGGCGGTGTAAACGGTTCCATCGAGGGGCAGTCCCTCCGACACAAGCTCAATGCCGGTGCGGCCTACCTCATAAGGGCCGGTGCCGTTGGCGCTGCCGTAGTAGTAGACATGGATGCAGTTGTAACCGCCGGTTTTTTTCGTCTCTTCCTTCAGCTCGCGGTAGTAGCGCAGGACGATGATCTGCTGCTCCACATCCGGGTCCTTGGCGACTACATAATCCCTATTGGAATCCATGCTCCAGGAACCGTCATTTAAGATCTTGTAATAGGACGCGCCGTCATAGGTATACGTGTACTCACTGTATGGGCTGCTGCTGGGAATGGGCTTCTTTTCCACATGACTTTCATCATAGTGGGTGGAGTCATCGATGGGCAGGCCGCCTCTGGTTTCAATCTGGCTGCGGGTTTCCTCGTGGTCGCCGTCCTTATCCCGGAGATAGTAGACATGGACAAACTTGTAAGAACCCTGCGGCATGGACGGCTGCTGTGTGCGCCGGTAGCGCAGAATGATGATCTGATTGCCTTCCGGCGTGGCGGCGGCAGAGGTCTTGCCGTCCTCTACCTGATATTCGCTCTGTATGTCCGCCGGGTTGAAGACGCTGCCAGCTTCCGGGGTGGGCTCGTCGGGAATGTTCACATCGCCGGAGCCATCCTGGTTCTGCGAATCGGGATCGTCTGGATTGGTACTGTCCGTATTCTGGCCGTCCTGGCTGGACCCATCCGGATTGGCAGTATCAGAATCAGGAGTGTCCACGTCAGGCGTATCCGGATTAGAAGTGTCCTGGTTGGAATCGTCTGGATTGGGATTGTCCTGACTGGGAGGGGGATCGCTGGAATCGTCCGGGTTCTGTCTCTTATACCACTCTCCGAGCCCCCGAGACGACGGCGAATAGCGGATTCCGGCGTCTGGTTGAAAAAA
>VSNB01000155.1 GCA_009774055.1 Clostridiales bacterium | reverse complement strand
TTGTTCGCGGCCACTCAATGTGGCCGTGAACAATCTCAGTAGGCCGCCGTCCGGGCGCGGGAGCCCGGAGCTTCCGGGAAGAAGAGAAGCGCCCGCGGCCCGCAGGGCCGCAGATGAAACTCCCGTTCGCCGCCGGAGGCGGCGAAGAGAACTACCCCGCCAGAATCTCGAACTTAATAACCCCCGCTAGGGCGGCCGCCCTGGCAATCAACTCCTCCAGACTGATCTCCATGTCGGAAGTCTCGGCGGAAACCGTTACCGCCGCGCACCCGTTGGTGGGAATCGACTGATTAATCGTAAGAATATTCGCCCCGCTCCCGGCAAAAATAGCAAGTACATTGCTCAGCACCCCGGGGTTATCCTTCAGCATAGCATAAAACGTAATGATGTGCCCCGTTTTCATGTCGTTGAAGGGCTGCACCGCGTCCTTATACTTATAAAACGCGCTGCGGCTGATGCCCACCAGCCGGGCGGCTTCCCCTACCGTATCCGCCTCTCCGGTCTGCATCATCCGCTTTGCCTCCGCCACCTTCACAAAAATCTCCGGCAGGGCGGAGGCCGCTACAATATAATATTTGGTCTGCACTCCCATGATGTATCCCCCTTGCGGTCACATGTCCTTGAATGTTGCTAGTGTACCACAGCCCCGCTCCTTTTACAACCCAAAATCCGCTGGAAAATTCCACAATCTTTCCTGCCGGGCAGGAGGAAAAGAGGTACAGTTTGTCTATATGTCGCAACTAAGTGTCTTTTTACAAAGGACAATTACCGCCCTGCTGTGGCTGGGAGGGGCGGTGGTGTTCTTCAAATGGCTGCTGGCGCCGCTGCTGCCCTTCCTGCTGGCCCTGGCCCTGGGCGCCATGATGGAGCCTACGGTACAGAAGGTCCGGCGGGGGATGAAGGTGACGCGGGGCTTCGCCGCCGGGCTGGTGACCACCCTGCTGCTGCTGTCGGCGGGAGGCATGCTGACCCTGGCGCTGGTACGGCTGGCGGTGGAGCTGCGCCAGTGGTCAGACCGCCTGCCGGAGCTGATCGAGACGTTCCCCGCCGCCTGGAACGGCATGCTGGACCAGGTGGAGCGGTGGTACGCCGCCTGCCCCGCCTTCCTCCGCTCCGCCCTGGACCTGCTGGCGGGCCAGCTGATGGATCAGGGACCCTCCCTGGCAGGAGCGGCGGGAGGCTGGCTTATGGGCATGGCCTCCTCCCTGTTGGCTGCCCTGCCGGACGTGGGGCTGTTTTTGGTGACCACGGTGCTGGCAGTCTACTTCACCAGCTTCAGCTACCCCGCCATCCTGGCCTTTCTGAAGCGGCAGCTGCCGGAGGCGTGGCAGGTCCGGTGCCGGGCCGCTGCCCGGTGCTTCCGCTCCACCATTCTGAAATGGCTGCGGGCGGAGCTGCTGCTGATTCTGGCCACCTTCGCCATCCTGCTGGCTGGCTTTCTTTGGATGCGGCTGGACTACGCCCTGCTGGCGGCGGTGTTTACCGCCCTGGTGGACGCTCTGCCGGTGCTGGGCACGGGGACGGTGCTGTTTCCCTGGGCCCTGGGGTGCTTCCTGACGGGAAACGTGGAGCGGGGGCTGGCCCTGCTGGTCCTGTACGCCGTGGGCCTGGTGGTCCACACCCTCCTGGAGCCCCGGCTCCTGGCGGGGCAGGCGGACCTGCCTCCCCTTACCGCCCTGCTGGCTATGTACCTGGGGTTCCGGTTTTTGGGCGTGGGCGGGATGATCCTGCTGCCGGTGGTGCTGCTTCTCCTCAAGCAGTTCCAGGACGCGGGGGTCATCCATCTGTGGAAATAGGGCACCGCGTAAAAAAATCTCCTTATACTACCACAGTCGTATTGACAATGCGATACGACTGTGGTAGTATAGCGTCAGTAGTACTACTGGCGTCTTAAAAAGGAGGACCGGACATGGACATCAAACTGCACGACTCGGAGCTGAAAGTCATGGACGTACTGTGGCGGGAGGGGGATCGGCCCGCCCGGCAGATCGCCGACCGGCTGGAGAACGAGGTGGGCTGGAACGTGAACACCACCTACACCCTCATCAAGCGTTGCATCGGCAAGGGGGCCATTGCGCGCACGGACCCCGGCTTCCAATGCCATGCGCTGATTCCCAAGGAGGCGGTGCAGGCCGCCGAGACGGACGCCCTGGTGGGCAAGCTGTTCGACGGAGCCGCGGACAAGCTCTTCGCCTCCCTGCTGGGGCGGAAGAAGCTGTCGCCGGAGCAGATTCAGCGGCTGCGGGACATTGTGGACGAGCTGGAATGAGGTGGACGGAATGAGCTTATCGGACATGAGCTTTGCCGGGGGCATACTGATCCTGGCGGTGATCGTACTGCGCGCGCTGACGCTGAACCGGCTGCCCAAGGGAACCTTTTTGGCCTTGTGGGCGGTGGCGGCGGCGCGGCTGCTGATCCCCTTCTCCATCCCCTCCCCCGCCAGCATATATACCCTGGCGGAGCGGACGCAGGCGCTGGCGGCGGCTCCCGCCGTGCCCGCCTCTACAGAAAGACCGATCCTTACCACAGCAGCCTTTGCCCCCAGCGCCGGAACTGCCGCCGGCACGGCGGCGGCTCTGGAGAGCGGGACGGCGGCGGACATCTGGGGGATGGTATGGCTGGCCGGGGCTGTGCTCTGCGGAGCGTTCTTCCTGATTTCTTACCTCCGCTGTTGGAAAAAATTCCGGACCGCCCTGCCGGTGGAGGACCAGAACCTGCTGGACTGGCTGGCTGAACGGAAGCTGCGGCGGACCGTCTCCCTGCGGCAGTCGGACCGGGTGGACGCGCCGATGACCTACGGCCTGCTGCGGCCCGTGATCCTGCTGCCCGCCTCCTGGCGGGAGGAGGAGCGGATGGCCTACGTGCTGGAGCACGAGCTGGTCCATATCCGGCGGCTGGACGCCCTGTGGAAGCCCCTGCTGGCCCTGACGGCCTGCGTCCACTGGTTCAACCCGCTGGCCTGGGTTATGTACGTGCTGGCAAACCGGGACATGGAGCTGTGCTGCGACGAGGCGGTGATACGGCGGTTCGGCGCGGACAGCCGGTCCGCCTACGCCCTGGCCCTGCTGTCCATGGAGGAGAAGCGGAGCGGCCTGGAGCCCTTCGCCAGCGCGTTCAGCAAAAACGCGATTGAAGAAAGGATCATTGCCATTATGAAAATGAAAAAGCGTTCCATTGCCGTTATCTTGACGGCGGCGGCGCTGGTGTGCTGCGTGGGGGTGGGGTTCGCCACCTCGGCGAAGGACAATGCCCCCTATCCCACCGTCCAGGATGGAACCTTCACCAGAAAGGAGCTGGACCGTCTGGCGTCTTTATGGTTTGAGGGGTATGAGGATATGACCGTGGCGGAATATCAGCGGAAAATGTGGGCCGAACGGGACAACCCGGAGGACCTCGAACTGATCGAGCGGTATGGACAATACGGGGTCGCGGCAGGCGTCTATAACGACCGGGAGGCTTCGGCCAATGCTTTTGAAGCCTACTTCTATAATGTCTACGAACCACTGACGGCGGAGAAGTGGCAGGAGCGGACCTTCTCCGGTGTGGCGACAGCCAGGACGGAAGATGGCGGCACGGCTGCGCTGGAATACGATTTTACTATGAGCATTCTGGACCCGGACGTTCTGACCGTAGGAGACTATGAGCGGATGCATTGCTACACAAAAGAAAGCATGGAGAAACTGCTGCAGGCGAACATGTCGGCGGAACAGTTCCCGTCCGTATACCAGACGCTCTCTTCCACAACGCCTGACGGCGCTCTGGAAATTACCACAATGTGTGCGCCTCTGAATATCAGCAATTCCACAGACCCTGACGCCGCCCTCCACGCCCAGGTTTCTAACGAAATCGACAACCAGTGGGACGGCCTGCTCTCCCCCTACGCGCCCTTCGGCCTGACCTGGGAATTCAATGACCCGGACCTGGACGGCAACGGCCTGACCATGTGGTTTGAGGGTAAGGAGGTCCGGGGCATCTACGACGAGCAGGAGGGCATATGGATCACGGAACATACCGGGAACAGCGCCTACTCCGACGGCGCGGTGGAGCTGTACACAGTCTATACGGACGGCAAACTCTCCGGCCTGCGGCTGGCCACGCCGGAGGAACAGGCGGCGTTTGACGCGGACCGGCAGAAGTCCCAGGACCTGGGTCCCGCCACGATCCGCTGGGGCACTTTGAAGTACCCCGGCGTCCCCGAGCCGGAGGAGCAGCGGGAGTTCCCCCGGGCCACCCGGGAGGAGTACGACGCCCTCCTGACCCTGCGGACAGCAGGCTATGGCGCGCTGTCCCTGGAGGACTTCAACCAGCGTCTCCTGGACTGGGCTAACGAGAATAACGACGCCTGGGACCGGATCAACTGCGACGTGATCTGGAACGACTGCGGCGTGGAGTTGACGCCGGAGGAGTGGGCCTTCGTCTCCCTCACCTGCCGCCTCTCCGGCAAGGAGAACGGACAGATGGTCCGAGCCCTCTATACCGGCGGGCCAGAGACGGACCCGGGTTTCGCTGTCAATCTGCCGGAGAAGTACCAAGAGGAGGCCGGGATCCGGACCGCGTGGTGCAATCTGTACTATGACGTCTCCTACCATATTCCCGACAAGTCCGCTGCGACGGTGGATGAGCGGGACGCCTGCGTGGCCGGGATGATGGATACCATTGATGCCTTCTGGCGGGCCACGGACCTGGACACGCTGCTGACTATGACCGAGGAGGATGTGGTGGCGAAGTTCAACGTCTGGGCCGGGGAAAACAGCACGGAAAATGTCCGCTTCAACCCCGTCACCGGCGACAATATCCATTTTGAGATCAACGCCGAGTGGGGCCTTGACTGACACATACGAGAAGGGCCGGAGGCGCACAGCCTCCGGCTTTTTCTCAACCGTTCGCCACGGTATACAGGGAATAGAAATATTCTTTTCGGTCCATCAGGTCCCGGAACTGCCCCGCCTCGCAGACCTGCCCGTTCCGCAGGACAAAAATGCCGTCGTACTGCTCCAGCAGGGCCTCCTCCAGGCGGTGGGTCACTACTACCCGGGTCAGGCCGTCCAAGTGAAGAATTACGTCCGTTACCGAAAATGCAGTCTGATTATCCAGCGCCGCTGTAGCTTCGTCCAACAATAAAACAGGCGACTCCCGCAGCAGGCACCGGGCAATGGACACCCGCTGCCGCTCCCCGCCGGACAGGCCGCTGCCGTTCTCCCCGCAGCGGTAGCTCTCGCCCTTCCGCTCGATCAGTTCATCCAGACCCGAGCGGTGGACCGCCAGCTCCAACTTGTCCTCCGGAAAGTCCCGGAACATGGTGATGTTTTGATAGAGGGTGTCGTCAAAGAGGAACACGTTCTGGCCGATGAGGCTCATGATGTCGTATAGGCTGTCGGTGTCCACTTCCCGCAGCTCTTTGCCGTCGATGGCGATGGAGCCGGTGTATCCGTCATAGACCCCCATGAGGAGGTTCAGCAGGGTGCTCTTCCCCGACCCGGACGCGCCCACCAGGGCGTACTTCTTCCCGGCTTCCAGCTTCATGGACACGTTTTGCAGCACGGGCTTCTCCGGCTCGTAGCCGAAGGTGACGTTCTCCAGGGTGATAGCCTCGTCCAGTTTCGCGGGGATGGGGTCCCCGGAGCGGCCCGCGTTCTCCTCCGCGACCTGGGCCATCTTCTCCACCAGCCCGGCGGCAGCCTTTCGGGCAGCCCAGTATTTGGGTACGATATTGATGGTGTTGAGCAGATAGCCGGACAGGTTGATAAAAATGATGACCGTGCCGGCGGTGATGTCCCCTCGGATGGCGAGATACGCGCCTACGAAGATGATGGTCATCTGCATGACCATCCCGCAGAGGTCGGAGGCTTTTTCAATGACGGCCTCGCACCAGCGGCGGCGGTACTTGGCGTCCTCCACCGCCTGGCTGGAGGCGTTGAAGCGCCTGCGGGTCTCATCCTCCGCCTTGAAGCTCTTGATGACGGCAAAGCCGCTGAGCAGGTCCTTAATCTGGGCCATGAAGCTCTCGTTCCGGTCGCTGACAGCCTTCTCCCGCTTCGCCAGTGCACCGCCGGTCACCGCCGCCGCGGCTACCGGCAGCAGCCCCAGCACAACGGCCAGGACCGCCAGCAGTGGACTGTACCAAATCATCATGACCAGCGCTGCCGCTCCCATCAGGGCGTAGGCTGCCAGATCGAAAGGTTTTTCCAGATAGCTGCTCTCAATCGTGGTCACATCGTTGGTCAGGGTGGATAAGTACCGCCCGGTGTTCTCCCGTGAGAAGGCGCTGATACTCTTCTCCGACAGCTGCCGGAAGGCCAGGGCTTTGTACTGCACCAACGCCCGGCGGATGAATCCGAATTTCGCCCAGTAAGCGCCGGTGTCCACCGCCAATACAACGGCGGCAAACCCCAGCCATAACCACAGCGTCCCCCAGAGCCGCTCCATATCCCCGGCGGCGATGATGTCGATCATCGCCCCCAGCAGCCAGGTGACAAAAAGGTTCGCACCGATGCCAAGGATGCTCAGGACCATCGCCGCCCAGTAGCGGATGTGGTTTTTCTCGTAAAATGCGCTGAAATAGGCCCGCGCCAACCGTGTTTCCTTATTTTCACTCATCTTTTTTCTCCTTTTCTTTCTTCCACCGGCTGCCCTCCAGCAGCGGAGCCACGTCGCCGTTTCCAACGCAGACCAGATTTTGCCCGTACTGCATCATGCACCGGGCCATATAGAGGAAGGGCACCAGAGCCGTGCCTTTGAGCAGGGCATAGGCGCTGGTCAGTCCGTCCGTCAGCTGCAGTTCCTCCTTTTGCATCACGTCCAGCGCCAGCAGTTCCTCCAAGATCGCTTCGATCTCCTGCAGCGGCATCTCCAGAACCGCCGCGAGGGTTTCCGGCACATACAGGCGGTAGGTCTGACTGTTCAGGTACTCCAGCAGCTCCAGACACCCGGGCCGGGCCAGGACGGCAAACAGCTTCCGGTACTGCTCCCTGGGTGCGAAGTAGGCCTTATAGCCCTTCTCCGGCTTGGGCCAGATAGAGGAAAAGGACATGGTCTCGGCATGAACGTCCAGCATGAACCCGCCCTCCAGCCACGCCTGGGCTGTGGCCAAAACGGCGCGGCCGGCCTCCTCGTTTTTCATCTCACAATTTTCCAGATAGCCAATCTCCGGGAATTTCCCCTTCCCCGCCGTCATGTTTTTCAGCGCCGTCCAATTCAGACGGCACAGCTGGTCGAACCGGTCCTTCATAGGCACCCCCGCCAGCCACCGGGCCACGGTGTCGTGGATGTCCACCTTCTCTCCCCCCTCCCGGCCGAAGAGGGCATCTATGGTTACCCCCAATTTGTCCGCGATAGCGGGCAGCAGGGCCACGTCCGGCGCGCCGCCGTTTTCCCAGCGGCTTACGGCCTGGGTGGAAACGCCCACCGCTTTCCCCAACTCCTCCTGGGTCATGTTCAAAGCCTTCCTATACCGCGTGATCTGCTCACCAATTAAATTGTTGTCCACAGTGTCCCCTCCCGTTCAACGGATGCTTGAATTATACATCAATCTACACTTGAATACAAGGCAGGCGGTTTTGACAAAAATCCATTCAAAATTGACTTATCCACCCCCGGCGCAAAAGCACCGCACTCCGGCGCCGCGGCAGAAGTCCCCCGACAGGGCGCATCCGCAGGAGTAAGCACCTCCGGCGGCCCCATGCACCCCGCAGGACAGCCGGTCTGCCAGGTCGTAGCGTAAATATTATTTCCGAGCTTAAGGCTCAGAAATAATACATTTGATTCAAGCCGTTTTGCTCGCCGCTGTAAACAGCGGCAACCGCAAAACATGGCAAATATTACTTCCGACCTTTCGGTTCGGAAGTAATATTTTAGATGGAGCGGCACAGCGACAGCTGTACCGCTCCGTTTTTTAGAAGCTGTACCAATAGGTGACGGTATGCAGATTGGCGAGAAAAATTTTTTGTCTGGCAAGGAAGAAACTCGCAG
>VSNB01000154.1 GCA_009774055.1 Clostridiales bacterium | reverse complement strand
GCTTCTTTTCGCTCGCGCGAAAAGAAGGCCCCGCCCCGGCAGGGGCAAAGGTAAAATAAGAAGAGAGCCCCGCCGCCCCGCAGGGGCGGTACGAAAAAACCTTCAACGAAGAAAGAAGCAAAAAGCGGCCGCGGCCCGCAGGGCCGCAGATTCGGCGCAGGCCGCGCGGCGGCCTTAAAGCGATCTTAATAGATTCTTCTAAAATCCTCCCTTGCCTCCTGTCGAAAAAATCTGTATAGTGGGTGTACTAATCCAAATAGTACAGTTGCACGTACACAAAAAGGAGGGATCTCCCATGAATATCCACCTCCTGCTGGGAGGCATCTTCGCCATGTTCGCCCTGATCTACGGCGGCGCCATGCTCATACGAAAAAAGAATTAGGAGGGAGCGTTTTGCTGACTTTGAATTACCGCGATTCCCGGCCGATCTACGGACAGATCAAGGACGGCCTGCGGCGCATGATCGTTACCGGCGCGCTGGGGCCGGACGAAAAACTGCCCTCCGTCCGCTCTATGGCCGTGGACCTGGCCATCAACCCAAACACCATCCAGCGGGCCTACGCCGAGCTGGAGGCCGAAGGCTTTATCTACTCCGTGCCCGGAAAGGGCAGCTTCGCCGCCCGGCAGACGCGGTCCAATTCGAGCCGGCAGTCCGAGCTGGTCCGCCGGCTGCGGGAACTGGTGGCGGAGCTGCGCTACCTGGGACTGACCGACGGTGACATTGTTTCCTTGATGAACGCGGGGGTGCCGCAATGATCGAAATGAAAAATGTGGTGAAAACCTTCGACGGCTTCACCGCCCTGGACGGCGCCTGCGTTTCCGTCCCCGACGGCGGCGTCTACGGCCTGGTGGGCCCCAACGGCGCGGGAAAATCCACGATCATCCGCCACCTTACCGGCATCTACCGCCCCGACAGCGGGGAGGTCCTGGTGGAGGGCGCGCCGGTGTACGAAAATCCGGAGAAGAAGGCCCTGATCGCCGCTATTCCCGACGACTGGTACTACTTTCCCTCCGCTACCATCGCGGATATGATGAAATTCTACCGGGGCTTTTATCCCGCCTTCGACATGGCCCGGTATGAGAAATTCAGAGAGGTCTTCTCCCTGCCGGAGAAGACCCCCATCCGCCGCATGAGCAAGGGCATGCAGAAGCAGGCCGCCTTCTGGCTGACCATGTCCTGCCGGCCCAGGTACCTGGTTCTGGACGAGCCCGTGGACGGCCTGGACCCCGTCATGCGCCGGCAGGTGTGGAGCCTTATGATGTCGGACGTCTCCGAGTACGGCACCACTGTGCTGGTGTCCTCCCACAACCTGCGGGAGCTGGAGGACGTGTGCGACCATGTGGGCATCATGAGCAAGGGGAAGATCCTGCTGGAGCGGAGCCTTTCGGACCTCCAGGAGAACATCGTCAAGCTCCAGGCCGTCTGGAAGCCCGGGGAGACGCCGGTCCTGCCCCGGGAGCTGGCGGTACTCCACACCTCCAATGTAGGACGGGTATACACCTACATCGTCCGGGGCACCGCCGCCGCCGTGACGGAGCGGATGGGACAGTTCCAGCCCCTTATGCTGGAAGCCCTGCCCCTGTCCCTGGAGGAAATCTTCATCTATGAGCTGGGAGGTGAGCATTATGCCGTCAAAGAGCTCCTTCTTTAACAAGACCCTTTTCCGGAAGAACCTGAGCCGCTTCTGGCCCCTGTGGGGCGGCTTATCCCTGGTGGGAGCCATGTTTCCCCTGTACATGGCGCTGTTCCTGATGCAGGTGCAGCGGCCGGCGGAGGACTTTTCCGACGGCTTTTTCGCCGAGGTGCTCTACACGGTCGCGACCGCCACCGTCCCCGCGATTACCTGCATCTATGCCATCTTCTGCGCCATGGCGGTATGGGGCTATCTGAACAACGCCCGGTCAACGGGGATGATGCACGCTCTGCCGGCGGACCGGACGTGCCTGTTCGTCACCAACGCGCTCTCGGGGCTGGCCATGGCACTGATCCCTTACGCCGTCACCGGCGGGCTGATGTGCCTCGTTGCGCTGGGCTGGGGATTCTTCGATCTGGTGGCTGTCGTCAACACGGTGGTCACGGTGCTGATGATTACGCTGCTGTTCTTCGGCATGGCAACGCTGTGCGCCATGCTGACGGGCCACACCTTCGCACTGCCGGTGTTCTATCTGCTGGCAAACTTCCTGGCCTATTTCCTGGAGATGATGACCACCGGCCTGGCCTGCGAATTCCTGCTGGGCGTCAGGTCAAACAGGGAGACGGGGTATCTGGGCTTCCTCTCCCCGGTGGTGCAGATCTACAGCAGCTTCCGCCCCCATATTGAACGCGCGCAGGATGGAAGCGGAACCCTCATATCCTGCCGCCTGGCGGGGCTGTGGGTGGTGGCGCTGTACGCCCTGGCGGGCGCCGCCATGCTGGCTCTGGCCTGGTTCCTCTACCAAAAGCGGCACAGCGAGTCCGCAGGGGACGTGGTGGCCTTCCAGTGGCTGCGGCCGGTGTTCCGGTATGGATCGGCCCTGCTGGGAGGACTGACCGTGGGACGGCTGCTGTTCGAGGTGTTCTGGGAGACGCTGTTCCAGCGGGGATATTCCGGCGACCGCATTCCTCTGTGGGTGTGCCTGTTCCTGGGGGGGCTGCTGGGATACTATATCGCCTCCATGCTGCTGGAGAAGTCCCTGCGGGTGTTCCGGAGGAGCTGGAGGGGCGCGCTGCTCGTAGCCGCCGGCGCGGCGGCGGTGTGCCTGCTGGTGAGCGTGGATGTGTTTGGCCTGGAGCGGAAAGTTCCCGCGCTGGAGGACATCGAGAGCGTCGCCATAACCGACCGCGGCGTGGGGAGCGGACCCTATACCATGGAAGAACAGCCAGAGATCGTGGAAAAGCTGCGGCAGTTCCATCAGTCCATTGTGGACGACCGGGACTATGTCCGAACCTACGTCCCCGATTGGGAGTATGATGAGGGGAAGGCATTCAGTCACTTTGTGCGTCTGACCTATTATCTGACGGACGGTTCCACGCTGGAACGGGACTATGACCTGTGGCTGACCAGGGAGCGTTTGGATACGCCGGGGACCTACGACAACCTGCTTTCGGAGTTTTACAAGGACCCGGTGGTGCGTGCCAGGGACGTGCAGATTCCCGACGGCGCGGAGCTGGACAGCATCGACGTCTACTGTGACTATGCGGAAAGCAGCGATTACTATGTGAACTCCGCCGACCACGCCGAGGGGGACAACCGGGAAACCCGGCAGATCTACGCCGCCCTGCAAAAGGACGCCCAGGAGGGCAATGTTCCCGCCAAGGACATCCTGAAAACCTATTCCTCCTGGAGAGGCAGCTTCTATCTCCAGCTCAACTACTTCTCCTCCCCTGCGGAGAACGGCGTGCGCTACGGCGGCAGCAAGGATATATACCTGGCCCCCTCCATGACCAATACCATTGACGCCCTGGTAGAGCTGGGATATGTCGCGAGAGCGGAAATAGAGCAGTGGGAGCAGGATCTGGCGGAGGCCGAGAGCGAACAGGAAGAGGCGGTTCGCTCGGAGGGGAATACGGTCATCCCGTGACCTCCGGAGGAAAATTTTCCAGAAATTGGAGATAACGAAAATTACCTATTGCCGAACGGCCCCGAATGTGGTATGATACTTGCAGAAACCCATTCCTCCCCCATTCGGGAGGAACGCGCCGGCGGCTGCGAGGGCAGCCTGCGTTCTGATGATCTAGCCGGCTTCAGACAGGGCTGATCCCGTTTCGGCGGCGCACCCCTTTATATGCCCCCCGCCGCCAAATCAGGCGGCGGGGGGCAATTTATTCACAGGATATAGTCGATTAGGGCTTGTTTGATAAATGGCGGAATGCCCAACAGCGAGAGATTTTTTCGCTGGGCAAGGCAAAAATTCGCAGGAATCCTGACGGATTTCAAGAATTTTTAACGCCGTACAGCGGAAAAAGATCCGCTGCTTGGGCGTTTTGACATTTTTCAAACATGCCCTAACTTGAGAAGCGGCAAAAAGGAGGCGAGAGAAAATGGAGCATAGCGAGGCGGAGGACGCAGGCAGGCCGACGCCCGCCAAGGACGACAACGAAGCTGCACTCCATTTTATCCGCCGAACTTTGCTGCTTTTCATGTTATTCGACTATAAGAGCGTCCCGCCCCCAGGGGCCGGTCCTTGTCCATATATCCCGCCATGCCGTTCCAACAGCAGGCGTTTCAGGAGGTCAACATATGCAAGCCTATACCTTTTCCTTCATCGGCGTCGGGAACATGGGCGGGGCGCTGGCCCGGGCGGCGGTGAAGAAGCTGCCGCCGGAACAGGTCTTTCTCTCCAACCGCACGTTTGAGAAGGCGGAAGCCCTGGCGGCGGAATTGGGCTGCGCCGCCGGTCCGGCGGACCGGGCCGCGAGAGACGGCAAATTCATCTTCCTGGGGGTCAAGCCCCAGATGATGGCGGACCTCCTGGCGGAGATCGGCCCCGTTCTGGCGGAACGGACGGACCGATTTCTCCTGGTCACCATGGCGGCGGGCCTGACCATGGCGCGCATCGCCGCCATGGCCGGCGGGGAGTACCCCGTCATCCGGATCATGCCCAACACCCCCTGCGCCGTGGGGGAGGGGATCGTCCTCTGCGACACCAACGGGAAGGTGACGGTGGAGGAGCTGGACGAGTTTACGGACGCCCTGTCCGGGGCGGGGATCATCGACCGCCTGGACGAGCGGCTGATCGACGCGGGCTGCGCCCTGTCCGGCTGCGGGCCGGCCTTTGTGTGCCTGCTGCTGGAGGCCCTGGCGGACGGCGGCGTGGCCTGCGGCCTGCCGAGAAAAAAGGCCCTGCTCTACGCCGCCCAGATGGTAAAAGGCACGGCGGAGCTCCAGCTGGCCACCGGGGACCACCCTGGGGTGCTGAAGGACGCGGTATGCTCCCCTGGGGGGACCGCCATCGCCGGAGTCCGGGCCCTGGAGGAGCGGAGCTTCCGGGCCGTGGCCATGGGGGCGGTGATCGCATCCGCGGAAAAGACGAAGGAATTGGGGAAGTAACGCTATGCTGATTTTAGCCTTTGAATCCTCCTGCGACGAGACAGCTGCCGCCGTGGTGGAGAACGGCCGGACCGTTCTGTCCGACGCCATTCTCTCCCAGGTTGATGTCCACGCCATCTATGGCGGCGTGGTGCCGGAGATCGCCTCCCGGAAGCACGTGGAGGCCATCGCCGCCCTGTCGGACCGGGCTCTGTCGGAGGCGGGGGTGACGAAAAATGATATCGACGCGGTGGCGGTGACCTACGGCCCGGGGCTTATCGGGGCCCTGCTGGTGGCGGTGAACTTCGCCAAAAGCGCGGCCTTTGCCCTGGGGAAGCCCCTCATCCCCGTCCACCACCTCCGGGGCCATATCGCCGCCAACTACCTGGCCTTCCCGGAGCTGGAGCCCCCCTTCCTGGCCCTGTGCATCTCCGGGGGCAACTCTATGGTTGTGGACGTAGCGGGATATACGGATATGACCATCCTGGGGGCCACCCGGGACGACGCGGCGGGGGAGTGCTTCGACAAGATCGCCCGGGTGCTGGGTCTGCCCTATCCCGGCGGCAAGCCCATGGACGACCTGGCCCAGGGCGGCGACCCCGCCAAATACCCCCTGCCCCGGGCCAGGATCGCGGGAAATGATCTGGATATGTCCTTCTCCGGCTTGAAAACGGCGGCGGTGAACCTGATCCACAACGCCGCCCAGAAGGGGGAGGTCCTGGACCTGCCCAGCCTGGCGGCGTCGGTGACGGCGGCGGTCAGCGACGAGCTGGTGCCCCGGGCCATGGAGGCGGTGAAGCGGACGGGACGGACGGTCCTGGCCGCCGCCGGCGGCGTGGCCGCCAACCGGACCATTCGTGGGGACCTGGAGCGGGCCTGCCGGGAAAACGGCATCAGGCTGTATCTGCCGCCCCTGCGCCTGTGCGGCGACAACGGGGCCATGATCGGCAGCCAGGCGTACTACGAGTACCTGGCCGGAACCCGGGGGGACAGCAGCCTAAACGCGTTTGCCAATCTGGAAATCTGACAGGATGCAGGGCAGGCGGTCCGATGTTTCCATCGGACCGCCTGCTTATCCTATTTCCCCACGCAGAACCGCTCGAAGATCCGCGCCGTCAGATCCTCCCGCAGGGTCTTCCCGGTGATCTCCCCCAGGGCGTTCATGGCCCGCTCCGCGTCGGAGAGGACCGCATCCGGGGTCAGGCCGCTCTCCAGCGCGGCCTTCGCGCCCCGCACTGCCTCCAGGGCCCGGCTTACCGCCTCCGTCTGGCGGGCGTTGGTGAGGATTTCCCCGGAGGGAACTCCCCCATCGGGGAACAGGGCCGCCACCGCCGCCTCCAGGGCTTCCAGCCCGGTTCCCTCCCGGGCGGAGATGTCCAATACCGGCCCCAGCTCCGCCAACTCTGCCGTATCCGCCGCCGGAGGCAGATCGCACTTATTGCGGAGCACGATCACACGGGAGGCCATCCGTG
The DNA here is from genome assembly GCA_009774055.1 of Clostridiales bacterium. GTDB lineage: Bacteria > Bacillota > Clostridia > Oscillospirales > Oscillospiraceae > Pelethomonas. The sequence goes on along the minus strand of VSNB01000154.1, from coordinate 1,590 downwards.
CGGCCTCTGCCGCCGCGCGGTCCTCCTCCGTCAGGGGCCGGGAGCCGTCTACCACCAGCAGCGCCAGCTCCGCCGTATCCGCTGCCCTCCTGGACCGCTCCACGCCCAGCCGCTCCACCGTGTCCCCGGCCTCCCGGATGCCGGCGGTGTCGATGAGCCGCAGCAGCACGCCGCCGAGGCTCGCCTTTTCCTCCACCGTGTCCCGGGTGGTCCCGGCGATGTCGGTGACGATGGCCCGCTCATACCCCACCAGTGCGTTGAGCAGGGAGCTTTTTCCCACGTTGGGCCGGCCCAGGATGGCGGCGGGCACGCCCCGGCGCAGTACCCGGCCCCGGTCGGCGGTAGCCAGCAGGGCCCCTAAAGTCCCTTCCACCTGGGCGAGGACCTGAAGGCTTTCCGCCCGGTCCAGATCCTCAATATCCTCGTCGGGGTAGTCCACCACGGCGTAGAACCGGCTGGCGATGTTGAGGAGCGTATCGTACACCGGCTCAATCCGCCGCCGCAGGGCGCCGCCCAGCTGCTCCGCCGCGTTGCGGGCGGCCTGGGCGGTTTCCGATTCGATGAGGTCGATCACCGCCTCCGCCTGGGTCAGGTCCATATGGCCGTTCAAAAACGCCCGCTTGGTAAACTCACCCCGGCCCGCCTGCCGGGCTCCGGCGGCAAAGAGAGCCTCCAGCGCCTCCCGCAGGACCACCGGGGAGCCGTGACAGTGGAACTCGGCGCAGTCCTCGCCGGTGTAGCTCCCCGGTCCGGGGAACCGGACAGCCAGGCAGGAATCCACCACATGTCCCTCCCGGTCCCGCAGCCGGCCCAGGACCATTTCTCTGGGCCGGGCCGCCGAGAACAGCCCGCCTCCGGTGGGCTGGAACACGCTGTCGCAGATAGCAAAGCATCCGGCCCCCGACACCCGGACAATACCGATGGCGGAGAGAGCGGGGGCGGTAGAAATGGCGGCAATGACATCCATCGGGGTTACTCCTTTTCAAGAGAGAGAATGTAGCTGTGTCCCTTTTCCGTTTTGGCCTCCTCTCGGAACCCCAGGGAGGCGAACATCTGCCGGGACCCGGCGTTAAAATCGTAGATATCGCTGACCCTGACCCGGCTCCAGCCCAGGGCCCGGGCCCGGCGGATCAGGGCGGAAGCCGCCGCCCTGCCCACGCCCTTTCCCCGGAAGCTCCGCTCCCCGATAACGATAGCAAAGTCATCCACGGAGAGGCAGACGTCCCCGATGGGCCGCCAGCAGCCGCCCTCCAGGGCCTCAATGAAGTAGAGCTCCCCGTGGGCGTCCTGGTAGGCATACATTTTGTCCAGCAGCTCCGGCGTGTAGAGGTCATGATCTCCGTCTACCAGCCAGACGGTTTCCGGGTCCAGGTACCAGGAGAGGGCAAAATCATGGGTTCCATCATATTTTCGGAGGCGGAGTCTCTCGGTGACCGAGAGCCTCTCTGGTTGGTCAATATCTTGAATTGGCACAAAAAGGTCCTTTCTTCTGCCGCCCCTGCGGGGCGGGACTTTTTTGCCGCCTCGCCGGCGGCGGGGCCTTCTTTTCGCGCGAGCGAAAAGAAGCAACGATTCTGCGACGGCCACATC
>VSNB01000153.1 GCA_009774055.1 Clostridiales bacterium | reverse complement strand
CGCTTTTGCCTACTTTTGGCGTGGGCCAAAAGTAGGCGCGGAGTCCGGGGCCGCGCAGGTCCCGGGCTGATTCAAGAAACTACTTCCGTTCGCCGCCAAAGGCGGCGAAGAGAAACCTTATTGCCCCTTCAGATACTCCCTGAGTTTCCCATCAAACACCTCCAATGCCTTCCCGCGGTGGGACACCGCGGCCTTCTCCTCCGCTGTCAGCTGGGCGTAGGTCTTCCGCAGCTCCGGCAGAAAAAACACCGGATCATAGCCAAATCCGCCATCCCCCTGGGGAGCAAAGGCAATGGTCCCGGGGCAAATCCCCTCCGCCTCAATGATATCCCCATTGGGAAAAATACAAGCAATACAGCTGGTAAAATGCGCGGTACGGGTCTTTGCTCCCCGCATATTTTCCAGCAGCAGCCGGTACCGTCCAACATCGTCCAGCTCCGGCCCGCCGTAGCGGGCGGAGTATACCCCCGGCGCACCGTCCAGCGCATCCACGCACACACCGGAGTCATCGGCAATCGCCGGAAGCCCGCTGGCCTCCATTACCGCCTTCGCCTTGATCATGGCGTTCTCCGCAAAGGTGCTGCCGTTTTCCTCCACGTCCACGCTGAGGCCCAACTCAGACTCCAATACTACTTCTACCCCGTGAGCGGATAAAATAGACTGCATTTCCACCAATTTATGCTTATTTTGTGAAGCGAGAACAAACTTCATGTCAGCCTCCCAATATTTCTTTCTGTTTTTCAATCAACTGCGCAATGCCGTCCCGGCACAGCTCCACCAGCTCCCGCTGCTCCGCCACGGTGAAGCCCCGGCCCTCGCCGGTGCCTTGAATTTCAATGAGCTCTCCCCTGTCGTTCATCACACAGTTGAGATCCACCATGGCATGGCTGTCCTCCTCATAGCAGAGGTCCAGCAGCGGCACGTCCTCCACGATTCCGGCGGAAACGGCGGCTACGTAATTCTTGATGGGATTCCTCTCTGCCGTGCCAGACTCCACCAGCCTGCCACAGGCCATCGCCAGCGCAATGAATCCGCCGGTAACCGAAGCGGTACGGGTGCCGCCGTCGCCCTGGATCACATCGCAGTCAACAGTGATCGTTCTATCTCCCAGCGCTTCCAGGTCCACCGCCGCCCGGAGGCTGCGGCCAATGAGGCGCTGAATCTCCGCAGAGCGGGGACTGAGCTTCAGCTTGCTCACATCCCGGCGGCTCCGCTCCCGGTTGGCCCGGGGCAGCATGGAGTACTCCGCCGTCACCCATCCGCTCCCCTCCGGCACGTGACGGGGTGCGCCGTCCTCCACGCTGGCGCAGCAGAGGACCTTGGTCCTGCCGCATTCGATGAGAACGCTGCCCTCGGCAAAGTCCACAAAATTCGTGGTTATTTTTACAGGACGCAGTTCGTTTTCTTTTCTGCTGTTAATTCTGGTCATTTTCTTCATCCTTTTTCTCTTCTGTCTTTTCGCAGACTTCGCCACCCTGCCTATATATCTCTATCAAATAGTCCTTCACCAGGAGGACGCCTCCGGCAATCATAAAAAGCACGCCAAAATCGCTGTCAGGAAACAGAATCGCTCCGCCGCTAAAGAATGCCGCGCCCACAATGATCGTGCGCAGGACGGAGAACTGCTTATCCGTCATATCAGCGCCTCCACATATTCCCTGGCATCAAAGGGTTGCATATCGTTGATCCCCTCGCCCAGGCCCACCAGCTTCACGGGCACCTGCAATTCCTGGGCGATGGCAATCACGATGCCGCCCTTGGCGGTGCCGTCCAGTTTGGTCAGCACGATGCCGGTACAGCCGGAAATCTCCCGGAACTGCTTGGCTTGAATCAAACCGTTCTGTCCGGTGGTGGCGTCCAACGCCAGCAGAATCTCCAGAGCCGCCTCCGGCAGCTCCCGGTCGATGATCTTCCGCAGCTTAGCCAGCTCCGACATCAGATTGGCCTTGTTATGCAGGCGGCCTGCGGTATCGCAGATCACCACGTCCACTTCCCTGGCCCGCGCGGCCTGCAGCGCGTCAAAGAGTACAGCTCCCGGGTCGGCCCCTTCCTTCTGCCGGACGATCTCGCACCTGGAACGGTTGGCCCAGATTTCCAGCTGGTCCGCCGCCGCGGCACGGAAGGTATCCCCGGCGCACAGCAGCACCCGCTTCCCTTGCTGGCGCAGGGAATTGGCAAGCTTGCCGATAGAGGTGGTCTTTCCCACGCCATTGACGCCCACCACCAATACCACGGAGGGCTTGGTGGACAGGTTAAGCGCCGGGTCCCCCACATGGAGCTTTTCCGCCAGAATCTCCCGCAGGCACTCCTTCACCGGCTCCTGGCCGGAGATCTTGTCCTCGATCATCCGGGCACGGAGCTCCTTTACCGCCTCGCCGGAGGTTGTCATCCCCACGTCGGCGAGGATAAGCATTTCCTCCAGATCGTCGAAGAACGCCTCGTCGGCCTCGCTGATCGCGGAGCCAAATACGTCCCCCATATAAATTTTCTTTAATTTCTCCCAAAAACCCATTATGCTTCCTTTCTTCGCAACCTTTTGGCGCGAAAGATAAATTCTTCTCGAATTGGCCCGGGACCTGCGCGGCCCCGGACTCCGCGCCTACTTTTGGCCCGCGCCAAAAGTAGGCAAAAACGCGCTTGAACCTGCGGTTCAAGACTCCCTTGGACGGGGGTTAAAGGACTGTGCGGCACTGATTTGGATAAGCGAAGCCTCCGAATTTTAAATCCTACGGGCATCTTATCTAGTAGCCTGGCAATCAACCAACTCCGCCTCCCGGCCTGTTAAAGGGGTAGAGTCTGCTAGGGGGACCTTCTACCGCAACTGCCCCGGGAGTTCCCAAAGCGGTACGGCAGGGTCTGCCGATGACATCGTCGGATAGACGCTTCGCCCGATACATGGGAACCGGTCCGGTTTAGACCGGACGGACTGCAGTGGAAGCGCAAGATAAACACCCCCGTAATGCAGGAGGATTCTTAAGGAACGTAGTTCCTTAAATCGTGCAATGACCGCATCGAGCAGTTATGCACGATCCATTCTGCGCGGCCACTCAATGTGGCCATCGCAGAATCGTTGCTTCTTTTCGCTCACGCGAAAAGAAGACCCCCGCTGTCTATTTAATATTTAACTCCTCCGCCATGTCATTCATGTTAATTGCTAACATCCTGCTGACGCCCTTCTCCTGCATGGTAACGCCATACAAAATATCCGCTGCCTCCATGGTTCCCCGCCGGTGGGTAATCACAATAAACTGCGTCTTGTCCGAAATAGACCGCATATAATTCGCCACGCGGACCACGTTTGGCTCGTCCAGGGCCGCTTCCACCTCGTCCATCACAAAAAACGGAGTGGGATGTACCTTCAAAATAGCAAAATACAGCGCAATGGCAACAAACGCCTTCTCTCCGCCGGAGAGAAGGGACAGCGTTTTCAGCGTCTTCCCCGGAGGCTGGACCTTGATCTCAATGCCGCAGTTTAAAATATCCTCCCGGTTCTCCAGCTCCAGAGTCGCCTGGCCTCCGCCAAACAGCTGCAAATACGTCTCCTGGAAGGAGGCCGCGATCATATCAAACTGCTGGGCGAAAATCACCGTCATTTCCCGGGTGATGGCTGCAATAATTCCTTCCAGCTCCCCCTTCGCCTGCTCCACGTCGTCCCGCTGGCCGGTTAGATACATATACCGCTCGTTGACCCGCTTGAACTCGTCGATGGCCCCGATATTGACCGTACCCAGGCCGCTGATTTCCCGTTTAATCTCATTGACCCGGCGCACGGCCTTGGCGGGACTCTCTAGCTCGACGCGCTGCTCCATGGCGGCGGAGTGGCCCAGCTCGTAGTTTTCCCACAGCTTGTCCAGGATTTGTTTCTCCTCCATGTCGCCGGCGCTAAGCTTCTGCTCCAGGCGGCCTGCTTCCCGTTCCGCCTCCAGCAGCGCGTCATTGCTCTCCTTCAATCTCTGGCCCATGGCAGTGCGCTCCTGCTCCAGATGCAGCCGGGCTTCCTGGAGGTCTCTGAGCACACCCTGACGCTCCTGCGCCTGCATCCGCAGGGAGGCGGCGGCTTCCGTTTTCCGAGTCGTTTCCGCTTCGTCGGCATCGATGGCGGACTGATAGGCGCTGATGCGCTTCAGCCGTTGTTCCCGATCCCCCGCCAGGTCACGGCGGGTCTGCTCCATACGCTCCAGAGCGTCCGCTCCGCCCTCCCGCTGGGCACGGAGGCTGGCTAAGCGCTCCTTCCGCTGGGCCATATCCGCGCTGAGCCGGTTGGCGTATTCCTGCAGGTCTGTCTGGCCCGCCAGCTTCTCCCGGACGGACTCCCGCAGGGAGGCGGCCTCCGCTTCCCGCTCCTCGATCTCCTTCCGGACCGCCTGCCGCTGCTGCTGCTGATCCTGCAGCCGCTGGGCCAGGGCTTCCTTTTCGCCCTCCAGATTTTCTTCGCTGGCGCGTATGCTCTCCATCTGCGCCTCGTACTGCTTCACCTCGCCCTGCCGCTTCAGCGCCGCGTCCTCGGCGGCGCGCCGCTGGCTTTCGGAAACCTGCAGCTCATACCGGGCGGCGGACAGCTCCCGGGCGGCCTCGTCCCTTTCCCGCTGGGCGGCGGCAAGACGGCCCTTCAGCTCCTCCTGGCGGTTTTTCAGCGTTTCCAGCTCATTGGCACGGGACAAGACGCCCGCGCTCTTGGATACGCTGCCGCCGGTCATGGACCCGCCCCGGTTGATGAGCTGGCCGTCCAGGGTGACAATGCGGAACCGATTCTGGTGCTTCCGCGCGGCGGCGATGCCGCTGTCCAGATCCTCCATGACCACCGTACGGCCCAGGAGGTTCTTGAAAATATTGTCATACTGTCCATCGTAGCTGACCAGCCGGGAGGCGATGCCCACAAAGCCTGGCTCGTTCTCCACGCCCTGCTCCCGCAGCTCGTCTCCCCGAATCGCGGTGAGGGGCAGGAAGGTGGCCCGGCCTCCGTCCCGCTGCTTGAGGAACTGGATCGCCCCCTTGGCGTCCTCCTCCCGGTCCACCACGATGTTCTGCATACCGGCTCCCAATGCGATTTCCAGGGCGACGGCGTACCGGCCATCCGTTTTCATCAGATTGGCCACCGGCCCGTGAACGCCCCGCAGGGCGCCGCGCTCCGAAGCCTGCATCACCAGCCGGACGGCCTTGCTGAATCCTTCGTACTCCTTCTCCATTTCCGTCAGCATCCGGATACGGGAATCCAGGTTGTTCTGCTCCATGGTCAGCTTCATGTGGGCGTCGGCGGCATCCTTCTCCCGCTTCTCCCGGCTCTCCATGCGCAGAGCGTGGCCCTGGATGATGTTGGCGGCGGCTTGGGCGTCCTCCTGGGCGTCCTCCAGCGCACGGCGGGCCGTTCTGACCTCCTGCCGGGCTGTTTCCCGCTGGGTCTGGACCGCTTCCAGCTCCCGGCGGACGGCCTCCTGTCGATCCGTCATCTGCTCCCGGGCGGCGTCCAGAGCCGCCAGGCGTTCCCGACTCTTGGCGGCGGCATCGGCGGCCAGGGCCTCCCCGGCCTGCAGGGCGCTGATCTCGCTGCCGGCCTCGCCGGCGCTCTCCGCGGCCTCGCGGGCCTTTTCCAGCAGGGCGTCCAGCTCCGATTCCAGTCCGGCAGTCTGGGCATCCAGTTCCTCCAGACGCCGCTTTTGGGCGTCGATCTCCGCCTGGGCGTCCTGACTGCGGCTGTCCTGCCGCTCCAATTCCTCCTTCAGCTCGGCAATGGAATTCTGCCGGTGACGAATATTGGTACGCAGGAGCTCCGCCTCCGCCTCCTTGTCCCGGGCCTGGGAGGCCAGCGCGTCGGCCTCCTGCCGCGTCCGCTCCTGCTCCGTATCGTTCTCCTGCATCCGCAGGGAGAACCGGTCATTCTCCTCATACAGCGCGTCCTGCTGCGCCTGGGCCTCGGCCTGCCGCGCCTTTGCGGCGGCATATTCCGCCTGCAGGCGGTTTTTGGCGGTCTTGATCTCCTCCAGCCGTTCAATCCAGAGGGAGATTTCCAGCGTGCGCTGCTCATCCCGCAGCAGCAGGTAACGCCGCGCCGTCTCCGCCTGCTCCCGCAGGGGTTCCACCTGTAATTCCAGCTCACTGATCTTATCGTTGATCCGGACCAGATTTTCCTGTGTCCGCTGCAGGCGGCGTTCGGACTCCTCCTTGCGGTGGCGGAACTTGGAGATACCCGCTGCCTCCTCGAAAATCTCCCGCCGGTCGGCGCTTCGGACGGAGAGGATCTCGTCAATCCGCCCCTGGCCCACGATGGCGTAGCCCTCCCGGCCCAGGCCGGTGTCCATGAACAGCTCGTTCACATCCTTAAGGCGGACGGACTGCTTGTTGATATAATACTCGCTGTCCCCGCTGCGGTAGTAGCGGCGGGTCACCATGACCTCGCTGCTGTCAACGGAGGAAAACATCCCGGCGCTGTTGTCCAGCACCAGGGTTACCTGGGCGAAGCCCACGGGGCCCCGCTTCTCCGTGCCGCCGAAGATCACGTCCTCCATCTTATCGCCCCGGAGGCTCCGGGCGGACTGCTCGCCCATGACCCAGCAGATGGCGTCGGAAATATTGGACTTTCCCGAGCCGTTGGGGCCCACGATGGCGGTGATGCTCTCGCCGAAGTTCAGAACGGTCTTATCCGGAAAGGACTTAAAGCCTTGAATCTCTAATGCTTTCAAATACACACAACCACCTCCTTCTTTTCAAAACTCATCAAATCATTGCGCTGCAACGGTTTCGAGATTTTTGCATTTTTCATAGTTCTCATTTTTGGGCGTATTTTCTCGCTCAAGTGGTGTAAAAATTGGTGTAAAACCGATTACCTCTTCATTTTACACCACAAAAGCCCGGAAACCGTTGGGGCTGTGAGGTTACGCGGTTTTGAACAGGACGGTTTATGTGGCTTTGAGAGCTTATGTTGCGTTTTGCCAAATACTATGTTGCATCGGTACAGGTACTATGCTTTGCGGTAAAAAAATGGCTCACATCTTAGGGAGAAACTCCAGCATCTGCTCAGGCTATTTGATTTTCTTTATTGGAAAAGAGGGATGTAGCTCACTGAAGCTCCCCTAAATGCTCAAGTTACTTAAATGGTGTAAAATTGGTGTAAAACGGATTGCCTCTTCATTTTCATCACAAAGGGCGAGAAACTGTTAGGACTGTAGGGTTATGAGAGTTTGAACGCCCCATTGAGTGCCTTCACCGCCTCAACCTTCTTATCCCGGAATGCCTTTGTGTAAGTTTCCATTGTGGTGCGGATGTTCCGATGTCCCATAACATCTTGAAGCACCTTAATGTTAATCTCACTCTCACACATCCGTGTGCAGAAAGTATGCCTCAGTATATGAGCACTGATTTTTGGAAGATAGCACGGTGACCGATTCTCCTGTTGCGCCCGCACATATTCCTCTTTGTTATACGAGGTGGTTATGCCTTGGATCGTATCGTAAATAAACGATTGTGTATAGACTTGCCCGTTGTTGTTCAAAAAGATGAAATCGCTATATCCATCTACAACAAACTTTTTCCTAACGGTGTGCCGTTTCTCACGTTCCCGCTGCAAAGCAGCCTTCACATCATCAAACATAGGAATTTCCCGGTAGCCAGCCTCCGTTTTGGGGGCTGACACCCTATAGCGATAGTTACCGTCTTCTCCTTGCTTATACAACAAGGCGTGTGTCACATGAATGATGCCTTCCTCAAAATCACAGTCGCACCATCTTAACCCAAGCGCCTCCCCAATCCGCATTCCTGTACCGAGCAACACTGTAAACAGATTCGCCATCCTTCCATATTTCCTCGAACCATAAATGTAATCGATAAACTTCGTTTGCTGCTCTACGGTCAGAGGTTCTCTGCTCGTGGGGGTCAATTCCGCCGTCTTTCGGAAATTTCGGAAGGCATTTGAGGAAGGATTGACACGGATGATATTATCCATCACCGCATTTTCAAATAGCTGATAGATGATAGAGTGCGCTTTTTGAGCGGTAGTCGGGTTGACGCCGGATCCAGTGACCATGATTTGGTATAGCTTCTGAATCTCTGTCGGCTTTACCCGACCAATCGGCCTGTGTCCAATCACGGGCTGGATGTGTTTCCTGTAAATGTCATTGTATGATCTTGTCAATATCAGTTGACACATTCAACTCAAAGATTTGCGGAACTTATGCGGCAGCATCCAGGGCCGCAA
>VSNB01000152.1:4177-8246 GCA_009774055.1 Clostridiales bacterium | reverse complement strand
CTCTTCGTTGTTGTGTTGGGCGCGCGGGTTTTGTTTTAAACTCCTAGCCAACATGGGCGCTCCACCCCAGCCAAGGGAGGCGCGCCTTTTTGCTTCGCCCGCTCCGCCTCACAGCAGCAAGTCCGGCAGGCACGCGGCCAGAAACATCACCGCCGCCGCCGCCAGCGCCAGCGCCATCAGCAGATACCGCCTGCGCAGCAGAAATACGATCATCCGGTCCTTCCTCATTACGGCGCCCTCCCCCCTGCATCTGATACAGTCTATGCCCGGGGACGGGCCCCATATGCCTGCGGCGGTCACGACTCGCCGATCACCGTATAACCGCCCTCCCGCAGCAGCCGGACCAAAGCCCCGTCGTCCTCCGGCAGGACCGGCGCGAGGATGCCGCCCAGGCCGATGTCCTCCGCCCGGTGGCAGTCGGATCCGCCGGTGCGGAGCAGGCCATGGAGCGCGGCGTATTCCTCCGCCCGCCCGTTCCGGTTCTCGTGGCGGGGGTTGCAGTTCATGACCTCCACGCCGTCCAAATAGCAGGCGATAGCGGGGGTGCACTTCTTCCGGTAGGGGTGGGCCTGGACCAGCAGGGCCCCCGCCTCCCGGGCCAGGGGCGCGAAGGCGGCGATCCCCATGCGGAACAGCTCCTCCGGACAGGCCAGCAGCTCGTCGGGGTAGTTGTACAGCAGATAGTCGTTGCTGCACTCGTCAAAGCGCAGCTCCGCCCCCTTGTAAACCTTCAGCCCCAGAGGGGCGCAGGCCGCCTCCATCCGCCGGAAGCCCTCCAGGAAGGCGTCCGTCACAGCCGCGCCGGAGGCGGCGGTGTCCATATGCAGATAGGCGAAGGTGTCCCGGTTATAGTGGTCGGTCACGGCCAGGGCGGCGTAGCCCGCCCTGGCGCAGCCCTCTGCCAGGACGGGGGCCTCCAGCCAGCCGCAGGAGCTGACGTGGCTGGTGTGCAGGTGCGTCTCAATTTTAAACATAACGGTCCCTCCCTTGTTACGTGACGATGGTCAGCCCGACGTTCTTCCGCCGGCAGCAGTCCCGGATCTCCTCCGGGCAGGGCGGCGCGGTGATCAGGCCCGTCATATCCTCCAGCACGCCGTAGGACATGAGGCTGCCCCCGCCGAATTTACCGCTGTCCAGCAGCAGCCATGCCTGCCGGCTCCGGGCTACGGCCAGCTTTTTCAGCTCATACTCGATATAGGTGGACACGTTCAGCCGCCCCTCCGGCGACACCCCGGAGGCCCCCATGAACGCCTTGGCGAACTGGTACCGCCCCAGGAACTCCAGGGTGCCGACGTCGGACACGGAATTGGTCCGCCGGTTCATGGCCCCGGGCAGGACGATCAGCTCCACATGGGGCTTGTCGTAGGCCTGCCGGACCACGTAGAGGTTGCCGGTGACGATGGTCACATGCTTGGCGGGGTCCAGGAAGTCGATGAGGTGCATGGTGGTGGTGCCGGCATCGATGTACAGGGTGTCGCCGTCCTCGATGAGCTCCTGGGCGCGCCGGGCCACCCGGCGCTTCTCCTCGGTCCGGAGCTGGGTGCGCTGGGTGAACAGGGGCACCTCCTGCCGCTGGACCGCCCGGACGCCTCCGTAAATTTTTTCCACCGCGCCGGTGCCCACCAGGTAGGCCACGTCGGACCGGACGGTGTTCATGGAGACGCCGAAGGCGTCCCGCAGCTCCTCCATGGTAACGGTGTCCCGTTGGGACACCAGGGCCTCGATCCGCTTGCGCCGGTCGTCCTTCACCCGCAGCGCCCCCTTTCCGCTCCAATCAAAAGTTTCCGTATCCCTATGATAACGCCGGGGGAGAAAATTGTCAACTGTTTTATAAAAATTGGTAAGTTCATAATTAAAAGAAGAAAATTACTAAAAAATTTACATTTGAAATTGACAGAGAGGCCGGCAGATGCTACAATCTCCATGTAGAAACGTTTGCGGAACCAGCCGCATCAATTTATGAAAACGGAGGATGATTCATATGGCGAAAGTAAGAGTAGGCGTAGCGGGCTACGGCACCATCGGCCAGCGTCTGGCGGACGGCGTAGCCATGCAGGGGGACATGGAGCTGGCAGGCATCGCGGACCTGGCCCCCACCCTGGCCATCCGCGCCCTGCGGGAGAACGACATGATCGGGGCCAACGGCGTCAAATACGACCTGTACCTGGTGGGCGGCGCGGACAAGGCAAAATTCGACGCCCTGGACATCCCGACGGCCGGCTCCTTCGAGGACCTGTGCGGCAAGGTGGACATCATGCTGGACTCCTCCCCCGGCGGCGTGGGCGCGAAGAACAAGGAGCTCTATGAGAAGATGGGCGTGAAGGCCATTTTCCAGGGCGGCGAGAAGAACTCCGTGGCGGACGTGTTTTTCCACGGCTACGCCAACTATGAGAAGGGCCTGGGCCAGAACTATCTGAAGCTGACCAGCTGCAACACCACGGGCCTCATCCGCACGGTGGACTGCCTGGACCGGGCCGTAGGGGTGGAGAAGGTTGCCATCACCATCATCCGCCGGGTGGCGGACCCCGGCGACTACCATCGGGGACTGACCAACGCCCTGCAGATCGACAAGGCCCCCAGCCATCAGGCGGTGGACCTCATGACCATCATGCCCCATGTGGAGGCCACGGGCATTCTGGTACATACCCCCGTGACCCATGGGCATATCATCACCGTCCTGGCCTCCGGCAAGGACGGGAAGAAGATCACCCGGGAGCAGGCCCTGGAGGCGTTCCGGGCCCATCCCCGTATTCGGACGGTGACGATTGACGAGGGCTTCATGGGAAATGCCAGCTTGTTCAAGTATGCCCGCGACCTGGGCAACCGCCGGGGCGACATGTATGAAATCGGGCTCTGGGAGGATTCCATCGTGGAGAGCGGCGATGACATCATGTATGCGATTAATATTCCCCAGGAGAGCGTGACGATTCCGGAAACCATGGACGCCATCCGGGCGGCCATGGAGATGCAGCCGACCCGCGAAGCGGGGACGGCTGAGACAAACAAGTACCTGCGGATCGGCAGATTCAAGTAATCTTCGCCGCCTCCGGCGGCGAACGGGGATTTAATCTGCGGCCCTGCGGGCCGCAACCGCTTCCCTTCTTCCCGGAGGCTCCGGGCTCCCGCGCCCGGACGGCGGCTTACTTTTGCCGCGCGGCAAAAGTAAGCAAAAACGCGCTTAGACCTACGGTCTAAGAACCCCTAGACGGGCAGGCGCGTACGCGCCTTTGCCCTATACGGGGGTTAAAGGGCTGTGCGGTGGGGTTGGTTGGTGGGCGAAGCCACTGAATTTCTGATCCTACGGGTATCTAATCTAGGGGCTTGGCAGTTGACCGACTCCGCCTGCCGGCCTGTTAAAGGGGTAGCGTCTGCTAGGGGGACCTTCTAACGAAACTGCCCCGGGAGCTCCAGCGTGTAAGACGGTAGGGTCTGCCATTTACATCCTCAAATAGACGCTTCGCCCGATCCATGGGAGCCGCCCGCTTCAGACCGGACGGACCACAGTGGAAGCGCAAAAACAAATCACCCCCGTAATGAAGGAGGATTCTTAAGGAACGTAGTTCCTTAAGCGATCTTTTGCTTCTTTTCGCTCGCGCGAAAAGAAGGCCCCCGCCCCGGCGAGGGGCGAATCTGAAATGAGATTTATGCCGGAGCCGCCGCGCAGCGGCGGCAGGAGGAACATTATGCGTTTTGGCATCAAGACCCTCGACGACGTCCAAGCAGAAGGAAAAACCACCCTCTGCCGGGTAGACATCAACCAGCCCGTGGACCGGGAAACAGGAAAATTAAAGAGCATCAACCGCATTGAGGCCTGCGTCCCCACCATCAGGGAACTCTCAGAAAAAGGAGCGAAGGTGGTCCTCCTGGCCCACCAGGGCAGCGACATCGAATATAAGAATTATTATACGACGAAGCCCCATGCGGAGGTATTGGCCCGCCTGCTGGGCAAAGAAGTGAAGTGGATCGACGACGTCTGCGGCCCCGCCGCCCGGGCGGGCCTCCAGGATTTTAAAAACGGCGCAGTACGCCATTTGGACAACCGCCGCGTCCAGGCTCTTATAAAAAACAG
>VSNB01000152.1:0-4167 GCA_009774055.1 Clostridiales bacterium | reverse complement strand
TGGTTGTAAATTTTGTTTTGTGGATCGACGTCGGCGGCGGCCCCGCCGCCCGGGCGGCGGTCCGGGATTTGAAAAACGGCGAAGTCCTCCTTTTGGACAACGTCCGCTTCGTGGCCGAGGAGCAGACCCTCTTCGAAATGAAGCTCCGCCTGACCCACGAGCAGCAGGCGAAAACCCTGCTGGTGGAGAAGTTGGCCCCCCTGGCGGACCTCTACGTCTGCGACGCCTTCGCCGCCGCCCACCGGGACCAGCCCAGCCTCTGCGGCTTCGAGCAGGTCCTGCCCTCCTGTATGGGAAGGCTCTTCGAAAAGGAGTTCTGCACCGTCTCCCAGGTCATGGAGGACCCGGACCGGCCCTGCGTGTTCGTGCTGGGCGGGGCTAAGATTTCCGACGCCTTCCTGATGATGAAAACCGTCCTGGAACGGGGCGCGGCGGACCAGATTCTCACCGGCGGCCTTGTGGGCAACATTTTTCTCACCGCCCTGGGGAAGGAAATCGGCCAGGGCAGCGTGGACTTTATCATGAAGTCCAATTACGGCGAGTACATTGCAAAAGCAAGGGAGCTCTACGCCCAGTACGGCGAGAGGATCACCCTGCCGGCGGACCTGGCCTGGGTGGAGGACGGCCGGCGGCAGGAGGCGTCCCTGGGCGGTGTCCCGGCGGACATCGCCGCCGTGGACATCGGCGGCGAAACCGCCGGCATCTACCGGGAGGCCATTTTGAACGCAAAAACCGTGTTCGTCAATGGCCCCATGGGCGTCTTTGAACAGGCCCCCAGCGAGGCGGGGACGAAAGCCGTCTGGCGGGCCCTGGCGGATACCCGGGCCCACACCGTCCTGGGCGGCGGCGACAGCATCACTGCCACCGAGAAGTACGGCCTGACGGACAAAATGGGCTATATCTGCACCGGCGGCGGGGCCCTGATCCGGTTCCTGACCGGCGAGGAGCTGCCGGTGGTCAAGGCGCTGCGCCACGGCGCGGCGCTGTGCGAGAATTGAGAGGTGACTGCATATGGAAGCGGCAAAGAAAACGGAACTGCAGGCGCTGGCCGTTAAAATCAGAATGGCGGCGCTGGAGGCCATCCACTCCCTGGGCTCCGGCCACCTGGGCGGGGCCATGAGCATCTGCGACGTGCTGGCGGCGCTCTACGGCGGGGAGATGAACATCGACGTCAATAACCCCCGGTGGCCGGAGCGGGACAAGCTGGTCTGCTCCAAGGGCCATGCCGGACCGGCAGTGTACGGGACCTTGGCGGTAAAGGGCTTTTTCCCCTATGAGGAGCTGAAGACCCTCAACCGCCCCGGCACCCGGCTCCCCAGCCATTGCGACCGGAACAAGACCCCCGGCGTGGACATGACCACCGGCTCCCTGGGGCAGGGCACGTCCCTGGCCTGCGGCATGGCCCTGGGCGACAGGCTCAAGGGCCGGAACACCCGGGTGTTCCTCATCGTGGGGGACGGCGAGAGCAACGAGGGGCAGGTCTGGGAGGCTCTGGCCTTCGCCAGCGCCAAGGGGCTGGATAACCTGGTGGTCCTGCTGGACTGGAACAAGCGGCAGCTGGACGGATGGACCGAGGACGTGTACCCCATGGGGGACTATATGGCGAAATTCGAGGCGTTCGGCTTCGACACCGTGAAGGTGAACGGCAATGACGTGGAGGCGGTGGCGGAGGCCCTGGCCCGGACCCGCCAGGGCGGCGGCAGACCCTATGCCGTTATCCTAGACACGGTGAAGGGCGCGGGCATCCGGGAGGTGGAGGACACCGCCATGAACCACAGCCTCCCCGTCAGCGACGAGCAGTTTGAGAGATGGACCGCCCAGCTGAAAGCCCGGCTGGCGGAACTGGAGGGCTGAGAGATGGCGAAGATCGTATATACAGGAGAAATGGACCCCCGCCTGTGCAAGAACGTGCTGGGCGAGACGATTCCCGCCCTGGCGGAGCGGGACCCGGACGTAATCTATCTGGACGCGGACCTTATGAGCTGCATCGGCACCGGCAAGTGGGCCAAGGCCCGCCCGGACCGGGCCGTCAACTGCGGCATTGCCGAGGCAAACATGGTGGGCGTGGCCTGCGGCCTGGCCTCCGCCGGGTTCAAGCCCATCGTCCACACCTTCGGCCCCTTCGCCTCCCGCCGGTGCTATGACCAGGCGTTCCTCAGCGGCGGCTACGCCAAGAACGACATCACCATCATCGGCACCGACCCCGGCGTCACCGCCACCATGAACGGCGGCACCCACATGCCCTTCGAGGATGTGGCCCTGTACCGGGCCCTGCCGGGTTCCACGGTGATCGACGTCACCGACCCCGCCCTGCTCATCAGCGTCCTGGGCCAGTGCGTGGACCGGCCCGGCGTGAAGTTCATCCGGGTGGGCCGGAAGCAGTACGCCAGGGTCTACGCCGACGGCAGCGAGCTGCCCATCGGCAAGGCCGTCACCCTCCGGGAGGGGACCGACATCGCCCTCTTCGCCGCCGGCATCATGGTCCACGAGGCCATGCAGGCCGCCAAGGCCCTGGAGGCCCAGGGCGTCAGCGCGGCGGTAATCGACATGTTCACCATCAAGCCTCTGGATGAGGAGGCCGTGGAGGCGTGGGCGAAGAAGTGCGGCGCGGCGGTCGTGGCGGAGAACCACAACAAATACGGCGGCCTGTGGTCCGCCGTCAGCGAGGTCCTGACGAAGAAATGCCCCATCCCCGCGGACTGCGTGGCTGTGGAGGACGAGTTCGGCGAGGTAGGCCCCCAGGGATACCTTCAGGAGCGCTTCGGCCTCACCGCCGCTCACATCGTGGAGCAGGCCAAGGCCGTTTTGGCGAGGAAGTAAGGCTATGAAGCTGAGCTTTGGATTCGGCGCGGGGACCCAGGAGGTTGAAGTCCCGGAGAAAAACCTCCTGGGGGTGCTCCACGCCAACGAGGCGGCGCTGGGCCTCACCGGAGAGGCGGAGGTCCGGCGGGCTCTGGAAGAGCCCATCGGCTCCCCCCGGCTGGGGGAGATCGTGAGGCCCGGAGAGAAGATCGCCATCGTCACCAGCGACATCACCCGGCCCATGCCCACCGATAAGGTCATGCCCGCCCTGCTGGACGAGCTGTACGCGGCGGGGGTAAAGTCAGAGGACATTACGCTGGTGTTCGCCCTGGGCAGCCACCGGAAGCATACGGACGAGGAGCGGAAGCGTCTGGCCGGAGAGCGGGCGTGGAAGGAGATCGCCTGTGTGGACAGCGACCCCGCGGACTGCGTCCACATGGGCGTCACCGCCGCCGGAACGCCGGTGGACATCACCCGGGCCGTGGCGGAGGCGGACCGGCGGATCTGTCTGGGGAACATCGAGTACCACTATTTCGCCGGCTACTCCGGCGGGGCCAAGGCCATCATGCCCGGCGTCTCCACCCGGGCCGCCATCCAGTCCAACCACTCCATGATGGTCCGGCCCGAGGCCTGCGCCGGGGCCCTGGAGACCAATCCCCTGCGGATGGATATCGAGGAGGCCGGGGCCGTCTGCGGCATCGACTTTATCCTCAACGTGGTCCTCAGCGAGCATAAGGAGATCATCCGGGCGGTGGCGGGTCACCCCGTGAAGGCCCACCGGGCCGGGTGCGCCTTCCTGGACCGGCTGTATCTCAAGGAGCTGCCCCAGGGCGCGGACATCGTCCTGGTGAGCCAGGGCGGCGCGCCCAAGGACCTGAACCTGTACCAGACCCAGAAGGCCCTGGACAACGCCCGCCACGCGGTGAATCCCGGCGGCGTTATCGTGCTCATCGGCTCCTGCAAGGAGGGGCTGGGGGAGCGGGTCTTTGAGGAGTGGATGACCCAGTCCGAATCCCCCCGGGCCATGATCGAGCGCATTGGCCGGGATTTCCAGCTGGGGGGCCACAAGGCCGCCGCCATCGCCATGACCCTGGAGAAGGCGGACGTGTATCTGGTCAGCGACCTGGAACCGGATTTCGTCCGGTCCATCTTCCTTACCCCCCAGCCCTCCGTCCAGGCGGCCCTGAACGCGGCCTTTGAGAAGCTGGGGCCCGACGCCACGGCGCTGGCGATGCCCTACGGCGGGTCCACCCTGCCGAGGATCGTGAAACAATAAAAGGAGAAAACCTGTTATGGATTACGCAAAGGAATCCCTCCGCCTCCACGAGGAGTGGAAGGGGAAGATCGAAGTCATCGCCACCGTCC
>VSNB01000151.1 GCA_009774055.1 Clostridiales bacterium | reverse complement strand
TATTTGCCATGTTTTGCGGTTGCCGCTGTTTACAGCGGCGAGCAAAACGGCTTGCATCAAATGTATTATTTCCGAGCTTTAAGCTCGGAAATAATACATTTGATGCAAGCCCAATATGGGCTTGATTTTTTTACCGTTTTCATTTAGAATAAGCCCCATGGGATTTATAAATAACCCAGTAACGAAACAGGGAGGCAATGACATGCAGAAACGGATTTTGGTGGTGGATGACGACACCATGAATCTGGTCAGGACAAAGATGATTCTGGAGAAGGATTACGACGTGCTGATGGCGGATTCTGGACTCAAGGCGTTGGATAAGCTTAAGGGCGAGCGGGTGGATCTGGTCCTTCTGGATATTGAAATGCCGAAGCTGAACGGGATTGAAACCTTTGAGCGTATGAAGGAATTCGCCCCCAACGTGCCTGTGATCTTCTTAACGGCATCGGGCCTGGAGGACGACGTGCGCAGCGCCATCCGGCTGGGCGCGGTGAATTATCTGATGAAGCCCTTCCAGCCCCAGGAGCTGATGAAGCGGATCTCCCAGGAGCTTAAAAAGCAATGAGGACGGAGGAGCAGACAAGCAGGCATTTGCTGCTGGCTGTCATTACTACGGTATTCAGCGGATTCCTGAGCCTGATCGTGGTGGTTATGGCATGGGAGCTCTGGATGATTCCGCTGATGGCGGCAGGCTGCTTCAGCGTGTGGCTCCTGCATATTGCAAGGATTGGTTCGAAAGCGCTCTATGAATACCTGTGCGCCGGAGTGCTTCTGGTGGAGTTCTTTTTCTTCGGTGTACATGAAATCAGCCTGTTCGATATCCCGGCCGTGGCCTGCGTCATGGTCCTGGCGCTGTTCATGCTGAATAAAAAGCGGCTGCTGCATATGATACAGGCCCTGTACGTGCTGGTACTGCTGTATCATGGTCTGATCCTCCATACTATTTCCCGTCAGATGGAGTTCCAGGAGGTCTTTCGCCTGGGACTCGGCGCTGTGATGATTTTTGGCGGAACGGCTCTTGCGGTATACTGGATTAAGAGAAGAACGCTACAGCAAAAGTGGTATGAAAACGTGTTTGCGGAACTGGAGACGGCGGGAAAGCAGAACGCCGTCTTTTTGTCGAACGTATCTCACGAACTCCGCACCCCCATCAACATGGTCATTGGAATCAGCGAGGTCGCCCTTGGCAAGGAGCTTTCTCCGGAAATCCGGACGGATATGACATCCATCAAGCTGGCGGGAAAGCGGCTGTCCAATCAGATCAACAATATGCTGGACTACACGGAAATCGTGGAAGGGACGCTGACGCCGGCGAAGAAGGAATATATGATCACTTCTGTGCTGAACGATGTGCTTACCACGACCGCGCTGCAAAGCAACCGGCAGCATCTGGAGCTGGTGTTCGACATTGACCCGAAGGTACCGGCGGTCCTTATCGGTGATCCGGAGAAGATTTCCCATGTGCTCAAGATTCTGGTGGAAAACTCCATCAAATTTACGGAAGAGGGCGGCATAAACGTCCGGATCGGATACCGCCGGGAAACTTACGGCATCAATCTGATCATCGACATCCGCGACACCGGCATCGGCATGACGGACGACCAGCTTACGAAGATGTACAATGTCTTTTATCAGGCGGATTCCGGAACCAGCCGCTTGGCCGGCGGGCTTGGCCTGGGGCTCCCCATTGCCCGGGGGCTTCTGAACGCCATGGGCGGCTTTATCCATTTTGACAGCATGGGCCAGCAGGGCCTCCACGCTCATATCGTAATCCCCCAGGGCGTTACGGACGAACAGCCGTGCATTGTGCTCAACCATGCGGACCAGCTTTGCATCGCCTGTTATTTCAAGCCGGAAAAGTACAGCTGCGACGAGGTCCGGGAGTACTATGACGGACTGATCCTGAACCTGGTGGTAGGACTTGGCATCCGGGGCTATCAGACCCACAATTTCGAGGGCCTGCAGAGGCTGCAGCGCAGTCAAGCCCTGACCCACGTGTTCATCGCCCAGGCGGAATACGAGGAAAACCGCGCCTACTACGAGGACCTGGCAGGGACGCTCCGGGTCATCGTGATTGCGGAGCGGGAGTTCGTCCTGGATCACGAAAGCAGGCTGCTGATGATACATAAGCCCTTCTCCGCCCTTTCCGTTGCCAATCTTCTGAACGGAGAGATCGGAGAACGGGGATTCGCGGAGGCCCAGGCCGCAGGCCGGAAGCCCTTTACCTGCATAGGCGTTCGGGCGCTGGCGGTGGACGATGAGGAAATGAACCTGGTGGTAGCCAAGGGCGTCCTGGGCAGCTACGGAATCGAGGTGGACACCTGCCTGAGCGGACGAGAGGCCATCGCCCTGTGCAGCAGCGTCTCCTACGACATTATTTTCCTGGACCACATGATGCCGGGGCTGGATGGCGTGGAGACGCTGAAAAAAATCCGGGAACTCAACGGCGGCATGTATCAGGATCTGCCGACCATTGCGCTGACGGCCAATACCGTCAGCGGCGCAAGGGAAATGTTCCGCAGCGAGGGGTTTTCAGAGTTCGTCCCGAAGCCTATCGAACGCACCGTCCTGGAGCGGGTACTGCGGAAGGTGCTGCCCAAGAGCTGTATCCAGTACAGCGACCCCCCCTCTGATACGGCCCCGCCTGAGTCGGAGACTCCAGCAGAGGCTTCAGCCGGCATCCCGGCGGAGCAGAAACCGGAAACCTGCGCCGGCAGAGCCGAACCCGAGCCGGCGGAAATCCAGGAAGCTCCGGCGGACGAACCGGCGTTTCCCAGTGACCGGCTCGCCCAAGCCGGCGTCAACGTGGAGCTGGGGCTGGGGTACTGCGGCGGGGAGGAAAACTTCTACCGTGAAATGCTTCGGATTTTCTGCTCCCAGAGCGAGGAGAAGCGGGCGGAGCTGGTTTCCCTGTACGAGGAGGAGAACTGGCCGGACTACACGGTCAAGGTCCACGCGCTGAAGAGCACGTCCCTGACCATCGGCGCGGAAACGCTCTCCGCACAGGCAAAGGAACTGGAGCTGGCGGGAAAGCGGGGCGACACGGATTTCATCCGGGAGCGCCATGCCGCGCTGATGGATGCATATGATGCGCTCTGCGCGCAGCTTGTCGGAATATAGCCATGTCCGGCGTTCTTTCAAAAATACCATGTTCTAAGGGGTAGGGACATCGTGATAAAAAAATGGTTTCAGATCATCAGCGATCACAGAATCAGCCTGCATGAGCGCATGTTCCGCATTGTGACAGGCATCTGCATGATTGCGATAGCGTTCACCCTGCCCATGGGCAGGAGCATCTGGAATATCATCATGATGGTGGTCAGCCTGGCCGCCATGGCGCTGATCGTTCGGATCAGCATTCAGAAAAAGTGCGTCCATGCCGGCGCAACCGCCATTGCAGTGCTGCTGCTGACGCTGTTTCCCATTACGTTTTTCTCGGCGGGCGGATTTTACAGCGGCGTGCCGGAGTGGTTTGTGCTCTGCTTTATTTACGTCTGCATCACCCTGCAGGGCCGGCGCAGAGTCGTATTTTTCGGACTGTGTATGGCGGAGACGATGCTCTGCTACGGCACCGCCTTCTATTTCCCGGAGCTCGCCGTGCCGGACTTCCACCAGAACGCGCTGCTGGATTCCGCCTTTTCCATGATTATGGTGGGACTGCTCACCAGCGTGCTGCTCATGTTCCTGAATCGGATGTATGAGGAGGAAAACGCCCTCTCCCAGCGGCAGAAGAAGGAGATCGAGGAGCTGAACCGGGCGGAGAACAACTTCTTCTCCAGCATGAGCCACGAGATCCGCACGCCCATCAATACCATCATCGGGCTGAACGAGCTCATCCTGCGGAAGGATATTCCGGAGGACATTGCGGAGAACGCGCGGAATATCCAGGGCGCCAGCAAGCTGCTGCTGACGCTGATCAACGACACGCTGGACATATCCAAGATCAAGTCCGGAAAGATGGAGATCATCAACGTCTCCTATGAAACCGGCGCGCTTTTCTCCGAGATCGTCAATATGATCTGGATCAAGGCCAAGGAAAAGGGCCTGGAGTTCAAGCTGCACGTGGACCCGTCCATTCCCAGCATGCTCTGCGGAGACGAGGTGCGGATCAAGCAGATTCTCATCAACCTGCTGAATAACGCCGTGAAGTATACCAGCGAGGGCTCCGTCACCCTGTCCGTTCGCTGCGAACGCCGGTCCGTCAACCGGGTACGCGTCTGGTACTCCGTAGAGGACACCGGGCAGGGCGTGCGGAAGGAGAACATTCCCTATATCTTCAATGCCTTCCGGCGGGTGGAGGAGGACAAAAACCGTTTCATCGAGGGCACCGGCCTGGGGCTGAGCATCGTCCAGCAGCTGGTGGAGCTGATGGGCGGTGAGATCAGCGTAAACAGCGTCTATACCAAGGGCTCGACCTTCATCGTCTCCCTGGAGCAGGATATTGTGGATGAAAAGGAGCTGGGGACCTTCTCCCTGGCCTCCCGTGCCCGGGTTCGTGAGGGGGAGCAGTACCGGCAGAGCTTCGAGGCGCCGGACGCCCACATCCTGGTGGTGGATGACAACGACATGAATCTGATGGTGGTCAGCCGGCTGCTGGCGGATACGAAGGTCCATATCGATACGGCCTCCAGCGGCGCCGGGTGCCTGAAGCTGACCCAGAACCACCACTACGACTGCATCCTCATGGACCACATGATGCCGGAAATGAGCGGCATCGAGTGCCTCCACGCCCTGCGGGCGCAGCCCGGCGGCCTGTGTCAGGATACACCCGTGATCGCCCTGACCGCTAACGCGGGCAGCGACAACCAGCTTCTTTACCGGAAGGAGGGCTTCAGCGGCTATCTGGCCAAACCGGTCAGCGGCGCGCTGCTGGAGGCGGCCGTGCTGAGCATCCTCCCCAAGGAGCTGGTGCAGGTCAGCGAGGACATCAGGCAGTCGTCGGATATCGACAAGGACATCCTGATCTTTGAGCGGGCGAAGCGGCGGTCCATCCTGATCACCACGGACAGCGTATGCGACCTTCCGGAATCCCTCAAAAAGGAGTTTGACATCGCCGTATGCCCCTACTATGTGTGTACGGATGAGGGCCGCTTCCTGGATGAACGGGAGCTGAAGCCGGAGGAATTGCTGATGCATATGGCCGGCGGCGGGACAGGGTACTCCCAGCCCCCCGAAGTGGAGGACTACGAACGGTTCTTCGCGGAGAAGCTGACCGAGGCCCAGAACGTGATCCATATAACGATGGCGAAGCAAGTCAGCGAGGGATACCAGAACGCCATCGAGGCGGCGAAATCCTTCGAAAATGTCACCGTGATCGATTCCGGGCATCTTTCCAGCAGTATGGGGCTGACGGTGCTGTGCGCGGCCGACATGGCAGAGCGTCACGCCGCAAAGGAAGAGATTTTGGACGCCGTAAAACGGATGGAGCGTTACATTTCTTCCGCCTTTATCATCAACAGCACCCATATGATGTGCCAGTCCGGACGGATCTCAAAGCGGATTCAGATCATGTGCGACGCGCTGCTGCTGCACCCGATCCTCATGCTGAAACGGAGCAAAATGGTGGTCGGCGGCATGGTGATGGGGAGCTTTTCCCATGCGGCGAAAAAGTACATCCGGCGGACCCTGCAGGATACCGGAAACATTGACCGCCGCATTTTGTTCATCACCTATTCCGGAATGGACGAGCAGAAGCTCCAGTACATTCAAAACCTGGTAAAGCAGTACTGCCCGTTTGAACGGGTCTACATGCAGAAAGCGTCCTCCGCGATCGCAAGCAACTGCGGTCCCGGCTCCTTCGGGCTGCTGTTCATGCGGAGGGACGATGCGGCAATTCCCTTTTTCCAGACATCGGAGCGGGGCGGGGCGGCGTAAGGCGCCCCGCCCCGCCTTGTTTTTACGGCGGCCTGCGGGGCGGGGCATGGTATGCAGAATCAGGGATTGAATATCGCCCGCACTGGTGGTATACTTGAATGGAAGCAAACTTCTCCCGGCGCGGTTAAGCGCCCAGCCCCCGCTCCTCCGACAAAATCTGCCGGAGGGACACCCCCGTGCGCAGTCCCAGGCGGAAGGCGCAGCTGGCATAGAACTCCACCGCCATTTCCAGGTTGATTTTATGGGGAATATCCAGCATGCTCTGCAATTTTTCAATGTGCTCCGCGTATTCCCCCTGGGGCTCTTCTTCCATCGCCGGGAGAATGTAGTGAAAGTACAGCCAATCCATGGTGTCGTTCATGATTTGTACCCCTTTCAAAAAATACGAAGTTTCCTTCGTGATATGTGCATCATAACACGAAGGAAACTTCTTGTCAAGAGGACATGTATGGAATTCTCAAAAAGATTAGCGGCCTTACGGAAGGAATGCAAGGAAACTCAGGTACAACTTGCGGAAAGCGTTCATATCACCAGCCGTTCCCTGCAGGACCTTGAATCTGGACGCTATTACCCAAAATTTGAAACATTTTTGGCTTTGGCAGACCACTTCGGCGTTACGCTGGACTATCTGGCAGGCCGCACGGACGAGCGGTAGAATCCCCTGTCCATCCGTTCACTTCATTGTCAGGAGGTTCCCATGACATTACAAACTCCTCGCACGATTCTCCGCCCCTTCACGGAAAGCGACGCGCCCGACCTGTACGCCTACTGCCAGGACCCCCGGGTGGGCCCTATCGCGGGCTGGAAGCCCCACGAGAGCATGGAGGAGAGCCGGGAGATCATCCGCACCGTATTCTCCGCCCCCCACACCTTCGCGGTGGTGGACCGGGAGTCGGGGCGGGTCGTCGGCTCCGCCGGGTTCGTCACGCCCCACAAGCCGGGAGACGCCGCCCACCAGGGGCATTCCCTGGAAATCGGCTACGCCCTCTCCCCCGCCTGCTGGGGTCGGGGATTGATGCCGGAGGTAGTGGCGGAGCTGCTGCGGTACGGCTTCCAGACGCTGGGGCTGGATGAAATCTGGTGCACCCACTACCAGGAGAACCACCGCTCCCGGCGGGTGATTGAAAAAAACGGCTTTCTGTACGCCTTCACCGAGAGCCTGTCCGATGAGTTTTACGCGGACCGGCCCACCTGCTTTTACTTCATGACCCGTGACATGTGGGAGAAACGAGGAAATTGATGGACAGCTATCTGGTCCCCCGGGGGTATGGGGAAGCGGAATTTGTGGAGAAGCGATCCCGCTTCATCGGCCAGGTCTGGCGGGTGGAGACGGAGGAAGAAGCCCGCGCCCGGATTGAGGAGGTGCGCAGGCAGTATCACGACGCCCGGCACCACTGCTTCTGCTACGTCCTCCGGGAGGGAAATATCCTGCGCTACGGCGATGACGGCGAGCCCCAGGGCACGGCGGGCCAGCCCATGCTGAACGTGTTTTTGAAGGAGGAGGTCACCAACGCCGTCTGCGTGGTGACCCGGTATTTTGGCGGCATCCTCCTGGGGGCCGGAGGGCTGACGCGGGCCTACGGCGGCACTGCCAAGCTTGCTCTGGACGCGGCGGGCGTCAGCCGGATGCGCCTGTGGGCGTCCCTGGTGGTACCATGTCCTTACCCGCTGTACGAGCGGATGCGCCTGCTGGTGGAGAAATGCGGCGGCGTGGTGGAGAATGCAGACTTTGGTATGGATGTGCTGCTGACGGCGCTCCTGCCGGCGGAGGACGTGGACGATTTCCAGGAGAAGGTGACAGAGCTTTCCGCCGGGACTGTCGAGGTACTGGTGGAGGAGGAGCGGTTTCAGCCTGGTCCACCATAAGGCATACGTTCTTTTTCTTTGTGAACAAAGAAAAACTTTTTTGGCGAAACTGCGTTTCGCCTGACAGGCAAGGAAGTGATGAAAATGCATGATACGGCACTGCGTTGATTTTTCTGATCCGTCCCGAAAGCGCCGGAATGAAAAATCAACGTAAAGGAGAATATTTTTTGCATGAAACGACAAACACTGTGGACCTATGATTTCACAGTCATAACGATAGGAAGCTTCGTCTCCCTGGTGGGGAACGTCCTGTCCAACTTCGCGCTCAGCCTGGTGGTGCTGGATTACACAGGCTCTACCTTCCTGTACATGCTTTTCCAGGTCAGCTTTCAGCTGCCCATCATGGTCTGCCCCGTTCTGGCGGGGCCCTATCTGGACCGTGTGAGCCGGAAAAAGGTGATCTGCGCCCTGGATTTCCTGTCCGCCGGAATCTTTTTCCTGCTGTTCCTGCTGCTGCGGGGCGGGTGGTTCAGCTACCCGGCGCTGCTTGCGGTCAGCTTTCTGACGGGGGCCATTGACGGCGTTTATGTGGTGGCCTACGACAGCTTTTACCCCAACCTCATCCCCGAGGGGAACTTCCAGAAGGCGTACTCTATT
>VSNB01000150.1 GCA_009774055.1 Clostridiales bacterium | reverse complement strand
CTTGCTTTTGTTTATATGGCCGCTATCATGATTTGGTTACTTTGACCAGCTTACCGTATTTTTCAAACAAGGCCTAGGGTAACTGCACAATAAAATGTTGTTTTCAGTCTTGTCCTTTATCGGTAACGTCCTTAAAGTAGACTTTTGGTTTTTCCTCGGTCTACTTTAGGAGGATCATATCACCCCCGTTCGGGGGGCTTCGTGTTCTTTCGCATTTAATATTACAACCCGCAAAATCCGATTTCCCGAAAAATATAGTTTGCATTTTAACAATACATCTGGTAGGATAGAGGGGTAATCATTAAACAACAGGAGGTCATCCTCATATGAAAAAGCTGGTAGTCAGTAAAACAGATCCCTGTAAGGCGTGCCTGAGCTGCGTTCGGGCCTGTTCCGAGGCGTTTTATAAGGAGTTTGATCCGGATCTCAGTTGCATCCGCATTGTCGCTAAGCCCGATGGCGAGCCCAAGGTGCAAAATTGCATCATGTGCGGCAAGTGCGCCCGGACCTGCCCCGAGGGAGCCATCACGCAGAACGCTAAGGGCGTGTATATGATCGACAAGCGCAAGTGCGTTGGCTGCGGCGAGTGCGTCAAGGCTTGCCCCATGCAGGTAATGGTCATGCCCAAGGCGGAAGACGCCAAGCCAAGCAAGTGCATTGCCTGCGGCCTGTGCGCCAAGGCATGCCCCATGGGCATCCTCTCTGTGGAGGAGAAGTAAGCTACATAGTCGGCGAAACGCCCCGGACGCAACGCGTCCGGGGCATCTCATTTCATGCCGGCGTATAGGTCTGATACGGCGTTCCGTCCATATCCTTCCAGGTGAAAACCCGGTTCTCCAAGATCAGGTAGCTGCCTGTGCTGCCATCCTTGGGAATCGAGGTGGAGCCGGGATTGATATAATGCCAGCCGTCGTGGCTCCGGGCGGCAGGCAGATGGAAATGCCCGTTGAGCAGCACGGTGCCGGCCGTCATGAGGGGCGGGTTGTCCTCGTTCCACAGGTGACCGTGGGTGGCGTAGAGGGTCAGGCCCTCCCAGTTCAGCAGAGCGTAGTCCGCCTGCATGGGGAATTCCAGGATCATCTGGTCCACCTCGCTGTCGCAGTTGCCCCGCACCGCCAGAATATGGTCCTTCACGCCGTTGAGCAGGGCCGCCGCCGCCATGCAGTCATAGTCCCGGGGCAGGGCGTTCCGGGGACCGTGGTAGAGAAGGTCCCCCAGCAGGAGCAGCTTTTCCGGCGCCTCCGAGCGAAATGCGTCCAGCAGTTTGCCGGCGTAGTAGGCGGAGCCGTGCAGGTCCGATGCAATCATCAGCTTCATAAAATTCATCCTCCTTGCGGTTTCTGCGGGTAGTATACACGGTTTTCTGAAAAATTTCAACCTGCAATGGCGGAACCGGACCGTCCGCGCCAGGGAAAGAGCGTGGACCACCTGTTAATTTTTTATAAAAAATGATTTTGCCCGTTGTGTTTCCACGCCGTTTGTGCTATGCTATAGGTACCGTAAGTCGACCAAAAGCAGTAAAGGAGTGATTTCATATGGTTAGACTGATTATGAGCGGCTCCGGCGAGGGAAAGACCAAGCAGCTCATCGAGCTCATGGAGAGTGCCGCGGAAAACGAGGTTGGGTGCATGGTATGTATCGAGCCCCAGCGGAACATGAGCTTCAACCTCCGCCACCAGACCCGGATGATCGATTCTTCGGAGTTCGACATCAACAGCTTCCCGGTTTTGCGCGGCTTCATCAGCGGCCTGTATGCTGGCAACTATGACATTTCCCACATCTTTATTGACAATCTGTGCAAGGTTGCCCACAGCTCTGACGAGCGCGAAATTGGCGAATTTCTCAACTGGCTGGACGCCTTCAGCTCCCCCCTGAACCTGAAGACCACCGTCACCATCAGCGCCTCTGCCGATTCCGCTACAGACACCATGCGCAAGTATATGTAACCGGTTCCATGCCGTATATGGCCGCTCCCCCGATCCAAAGGACCGGGGGAGCAGTCATATTAAGAATTCCCAATACTGACGAGGAGGAAAGCATATGGCACATTTACACTGTGATATCAAGTCGGACGTGATGGGCATGTATACCTCGCTGGAGGTCATTCTGCCGGATTACGGCCGGATGAAGGACGTGCCGGTCATCTACCTGCTCCACGGCCTGTCGGGCAACTGCTCCGACTGGAACCGCTTCACCGCCGTGGAGCGATACGCCGCCCCAAAAGGGGTCGCCGTCATCATGCCCGAGGTCCAGAGGAGCTTTTATGCGGACATGGCTCTGGGGATCGACTACTTCTCTTATGTTCGGGAGGAGCTGCCCCAGATCTGCAGCCGCCTGTTCGGCCTGAGCCTCCGGCGGGAGAAGAATTACATCATGGGTCTGTCCATGGGCGGATACGGTGCGCTGAAATGCGCCCTGTCCGCGCCCAAGCGGTACGCCGGCTGCGCCGCCTTCTCCGCTGCCATCGAGGTTGAGCAGTTGGTGACATTCGCCTCGGGCAGGATGGCCCGGGAGCTTCAGGCCGTCCTGGGTCCGGAGGGGAAGATCCCGCCGGAGGCGGATCCGTACGCCCTGCTGAACCGGCGGAAGGGGGCCCAGCTGCCCCGGTTCTTCGTCACCTGCGGCGAGCAGGACGCCCTGTACCAGGAAAATGCCCGGTTTGTGAAGGCGCTGGAGGAACGGGGGGCCGATGTCCGCTTCGAGCACTGGGAGGGGGACCACCGCTGGGAGGTCTGGGACAAATCCGTGGCGATGGCGCTGGAGGAATTCTTTCCGGCGGGAAAGAAATAGAGAGGAGAGCAGACCATGAATTATTCGGAAGACGCGAAGAAGCTTTACCATATCCAGGTGGGACGTGGGGACGTGGGCCGCTACGTGATCCTGCCGGGGGACCCCAAGCGGTGCGTAAAGATCGCCCAATACTTTGACGAACCCCAGCTCATGGCCGACAGCCGGGAGTATGTGACCTATACCGGAACCCTGGACGGAGTGAAGGTCAGCGTCACCTCCACCGGCATCGGCGGTCCTTCCGCCTCCATTGCACTGGAGGAGCTGGTTCAGGCGGGGGCGGACACCTTCGTGCGCATCGGCACCTGCGGCGGAATGCAGCCGGAGGTATGCAGCGGGGACATTGTCATCGCCAGCGGCGCGGTGCGCATGGAGGGCGCCAGCCGGGAGTACGCCCCCATCGAGTACCCTGCCGTGCCGGACATCGGGGTGGTCAACGCTTTGGTGGCGGCGGCGGGGGAACTGGGGCTGAAGTCCCATGTGGGCGTGGTCCAGTGCAAGGACTCGTTCTACGGCCAGCACGATCCGGCGAGCAAGCCGGTGGGCTATGAGCTGCTGAACAAGTGGGAGGCGTGGAAGCGGATGGGCTGCCTGGCCTCGGAAATGGAATCGGCAGCGCTGTTCATCGTAGGCGGGGCCCTGCGTGTGCGGGTCGGGTCCTGCTTTTTGGTGATGGCCAATCAGGAGCGGGAGAAGGCGGGGCTGCCCAATCCCGTGGTGCACGACACGGACATGGCTGTCCGGGTGGCGGTCCAGGCGGTACGGAACCTGATCCGGGAGGACCGGACCCAGGGCAGATAAGGAGGCGGAGCGATGGAGAAGGAGCAAATCCAGTCCCTCATCGACGCGGCCATCGCCATGCTGGACTTCGCCTACGTGCCCTACTCCCATTTCAAGGTAGGGGCGGCGCTGCTGGCGGAAGACGGGCGGGTGTATACGGGCTGCAACATCGAGAATGCGGCCTACGGCCCCTCCAACTGCGCGGAGCGCACCGCCTTTTTCAAGGCGGTCAGTGAGGGGGCACGGCAGTTCCGGGCGATCTGCATTGTGGGCGGTCCGGAGGGGGCGCTGTCGGATCTGACGCCGCCCTGCGGCGTGTGCCGACAGGTGATGATGGAGTTCTGCAGCCCAGAGGCGTTCGAGATCATCCTGGCTGTGAGCCGGGATATGTATCAGGTTTATACCCTCAAAGATCTCCTGCCCATGGGCTTCGGGCCCGGGAACCTGGAGGAAACGCTGTAAAACGGCAGAAATGGGGGGCTTCGCATCAGGCGAAGCCCCCCCTGCTAGGGGTGGGATGGAAAAACGGCATGATTTTGACGAAAAATTCTCTTTTAGTCCTCCGCCCTAGGGCTTGTTTGATAAATGGCGGAATGCCCAACAGCGAGAGATTTTTTCGCTGGGCAAGGCAAAAATTCGCAGGAATCCTGACGGATTTCAAGAATTTTTAACGCCGCACAGCGGAAAAAGATCCGCTGCTTGGGCGTTTTGACATTTTTCAAACATGCCCTAACTAAAATGTCAAGAATAAATTGCAGCAAACAATAATAAAACGGCACTCCGCACAAAACGGAGTGCCGTTATTTGTATAGTTTAACCACAAAATGACCATAGCAAAGCCGCCGAGGGCCTATATGGCGTCTCAACTGGAAAGAAATTCAAGTTTAATTTAGGCGACCTGCGCCAGACACTCCCTCATGGCGGCATCGGCTGATCGCCAACCCAGCACACGGCGGGGATAAGAGTTAATCCAATCCTCCGCCCGCTGGATGTCCTTGTCGGTCACTTCGCCAAAGTGGGTTCTCTTCGGGAAAAACCATCGAATCATCCTGTTCATATTCTCATTGCTGCCCCGCTCGTAGGCACTATATGGATGGCAATAATAGAGCTTCGTTCGCTTGCCCTTCCGGCGGCAGGACTTCTCCATCCCGGCGCAGTCGGCAAATTCGGAGCCGTTGTCCACTGTGATACTCTTGAACAGCTTGCAGAAGTCCTTTCCGTGATGCCTACACTCCGTCCGGGTGACGTTGTGGTCATGGACAATCTCAGAACGCACCACATTCAGGCAGTGGGCGAGCTGCTGCATACCGCTGGGGCGGATGTCCTTTATTTACCGCCGTACAGCCAGGATTTGAACCCGATTGAAAAGCTCTGATCTAAGTCAAGGCAATTTTGAGAAAACTTCGAGTCCGTTCTCCTGAGATGCTTCCTGCTGCCATTTGTTTTGCTTTCAACTGTGTTCCTCCTGATGATTGTGCGGGCTGGTTTCGATGTGCTGCTTATGGTTTATTTTGAGAATTGCTCTAGGCCCTCTTTTTTGTGCTGTCCGCACAAATTGGGGCGGTTCAAGAGAACAGGTAGTCTATTAGCGTCATTTCCTTGACTTGCATTTAAAATTAGGTGAAAAAATATCAAAAAGCGCAAAGGGTTGAGTTCGGCAACAAAGCTCTTTTTCTGGATGTTGAGTCGAGGCCAGAGTCAGCATTTATGCAGAGTACCAGAACAGTTTTGCGCAGAACATTGCATAACATTCTAGTTAAGCGGAGACATAATCGGTAATAGAAGAGAGAAAATACCGGGTATCTGTTATGGTTTCATCGCCTCAGTTGGCAGAGGTAGTCACCATGCCAACGACTTGCAGTCCTTCTCATTCTGTCCGCTGCGGCAGCTAGGACAGGTCTGTCAGCAAATGATAGTCCCGCTTTTCAAGCCTGCCGTGATCGTTCACTCTGGTTATAAAATTGGGTATTTCTCCAGAGAAATACTTGAAATATAGAATATCCTCTGTGGTAGCTATACGCGCCGCCTATAAATACAGGCCCTATAATAACGCAAAACTCCCCGCCCACATCCACGGGCGGGGAGTTTTCAACGGATACGCCAGGAAACCGGAACAGCCTCAGTTCTCGTCGCCGAAGAACTTGTCATGGACTGCCCGGACGGCGGCCGTGGTGTTTTCCTCGTCGATGAGAACGGAAACCCGGATCTCACTGGTGTTGATCATCTGGATATTGATGTTAGCATCATACAACGCCTCGAACATCTTCGCAGCCACACCGGGGGTGGTCATCATCCCCGCGCCCACGATGGATACCTTAGCGATCTTGTCCTCCACCGTCAGGTGGTCGAAGCCCAGGGCGTCTTTCTGCTCCTCCAGCACCCTCGTGGCCTCCTCTACATCAGCCCGGGGCAGGGTGAAGCTGATGTCCTTGCTGGTATCCCGCCCGATGGACTGGATGATAGCGTCCACATTGATGTTGGCCCTGCCCAGCAGGGAGAACACCCGGAAGGCCACGCCGGGATTGTGTTCCAGCCCCACTACCGCAATCCGCGCGATGCTTGTATCCTTCGCCACGCCGGCGATGTTTGTCTTTTCCATTTTGACGACCTCCTTCACTTTCGTGCCGGGCTTCTTCTCCAGGCTGGACACGACTTCCATATTCACACGGTACTTTTTTGCCAGTTCCACGCTGCGGTTGTGGAGCACCTGGGCTCCCTGGCTGGCCAGCTCCAGCATCTCGTCGTAAGTAATCTCCTCCAGCTTCACCGCGCCGGAAACCACCCGGGGGTCCGTGGTATACACGCCGTCCACATCAGTATAAATCTGGCACAAGTCCGCCCGGAAGGCGGCGGCCAAGGCCACGGCGCTGGTGTCGGACCCGCCCCGGCCCAGGGTAGTCACGTCGCCGAAGCGATTAACCCCCTGGAAGCCGGCCACCAGGACGATCTTGTTCTTATCCAGCTCCTGCTGAATGCGCTCAGAGTCAATGCGCTGAATCCGGGCGTCGGAGTAGGCGCTGGTGGTATGCACGCCCACCTGCCAGGCCGCCAGACTCACCACCGGCAGGCCCATGCCCTCCAGTGCCATGGCGCACAGGGCGATGGAGATCTGCTCGCCGGTGCTCAGGAGCATGTCCGTCTCCCTCTTGGAGGCCTTGGGATTGATCTCCCGCGCCTTTTCAATCAGGTCGTCGGTGGTGTCGCCCTGGGCGGACAGAACCACCATGACCTGGTTGCCGGCTCTATAAGTATCGGCGATGATGCCGGCCACGTTCCGGATGCGCTGGGCATCCCGGACGGAGCTGCCGCCGAATTTTTGTACAATTAAGCTCATAAGGGAACCTTCCTCTCTCAGGCAAATTGAGGTGACACTCCATTATAGTGCCACAGGGACAAAATGGTTATTGCAGAACCGGCAGAATCACCATCGCGCCCAGCTTTTCCGCCAAAGCCTTCGCCTCCCCGGCGGTCATGGGCTTGGTCATCACCGCGCCGCCGGACAGCACCCGGCAGTCCACCGGGGCCGCGAAATCGCCCCGCAGGTACCAGGGCATGACGAGCTCCTCCAGACCCGCCAGGTCCGCGCTTTCACTCCAGCCCAGCTCCCGTCGTCTGGTCCGGTGCTGCAGCGCGTCGATGACGTCGCCCATGACGGCGGAGGCGGTGGGCAGGTCCCCCGCGCCCCGTCCGTAGAACATCACGTCGCCTACGGCGTTGCCCCGGATCATAATGGCGTTGAACACGTCGTCCACCGGCGCGATGGGACAGTCCCCGCTCACCAGATGGGGGGCCACATAGGCCGCCTGCCTCCCGTCCGCCAAACGCAGGGCCCGGCCCAGCAGCTTCACCCGGTATCCGGCCTCGCTGGCAATGGCCACATCCTTCAGATCCAGTCCGCTGATTCCCTGGACGCTGATCTTCTCCGGCAGGACCTCCTTCCCCCAGGCCAGATCAGAGAGGATGCATATCTTCCGCCCTGCGTCCAGCCCCTCCACGTCGGCGGCGGGATTCTGCTCGGCGTAGCCCTTGGCCTGGGCCTCCTTCAGGGCCTCGTCAAAGGGGATGCCGCCCTTCACCATCCGGGTGAGGATATAGTTGGTGGTCCCATTGAGGATACCCACGATTTCCTCGATCTGGTTTCCCGCCAGACACTGGAACAGGGGGCGCAGCACGGGAATGCCCCCGCCCACGCTGGCCTCGAAGAGGTAGTTGACGTTTTTCTCCCTGGCAATAGAAAGGAGTTCCTTCCCGTGGGAAGCCACCAGCTCCTTGTTGGAGGTAACCACGTGCTTGCCGGCCATCAGGGCCCGGCGGGTAAAGTCCAGGGCGACTTTAGCCCCGCCGATGGATTCCACCACCACGTCCAGGTCGGGGTCGTTCTCCAGCACGGAGAAATCCTTTACCGCCACGCCGGCGTAGGGGGTCGCGGATAAATCCCGGACATCAAGAATATATTTCAGTTTAAGGGGTTCGCCCAGCTTTGCCGCGATGGAGTCAGCGTTCATGCGGAGTACTTCGGCTACGCCGCTTCCCACGGTTCCGAAACCCATAATTGCAAAATTAGCCATTTTCTTTCTCCCTTTCTCTTCCCTGCCGCCCTGCGGGCGGCACGGCAAATTCTTCTGCGGCCCTGCGGACCGCTCCGCCCTTCTCTCTTCGTTGAAGGATGTTTCGTACCGCCCCTGCGGGGCGTCGGGGCTTTTTCTTTCGTTTAGCTTCGCGCCTCGCCGGCGCGGGGGCGTTCTTTTCCCTTGTGGGAAAAGAACCAAAAGCACCCTC
>VSNB01000015.1 GCA_009774055.1 Clostridiales bacterium | reverse complement strand
CCCCGCGTCACACCCATTTTTAATCCTGTCAATAAACTTGTGGGGGCGGGGGCGGGCCCCCCCCGCCGCCCGAAACAGGCTGGCAAAAATCCTTCGTCCATTCGCCATCCTCCTGCCGTGCACACAGGTCCAAAACCGGCAGGGGCAGAACCCACAAAAAAGACGAAAAAATTTTATGAAAAAAAGAGAAATTCTGCTTGACAATTCCAAACTGGTAAGGTATACTAAGGAAGCTTGCGCGGGGACTGCCATACAATGGCAAAGAAAGCCCCCGCCGGGAACTGCGATGATGCGGGAGATTGCGGCCTGGGCCGGTAACTTCCGCGGAGTATGTCCGATAATCGGGCGGCTGAGAAAGTCCTTTCCACAGCGTAAATCGCTGTGCCATGGACAGGTACCGGCCTTTTTGTGCCGGTATTTTCTATGAGCCGGAATGATACGCATGGGTAAGTGGAAAGAAAATTCTCGCCGTACAGAGTAAGGAACGACCCAACTACTGCTGTACAAACACATGGAGGAACAAAACAATGGCAAAAGAAACGATCCGCATCCGCCTGAAGGCCTACGACCACCAGGTCATCGATCAGTCCGCTTTCAAGATCGTCGAGACTGCCAAGCGCACCGGCGCTTCCGTCTCCGGTCCCATCCCCCTGCCCACCAAGAAGGAGGTCGTTACCATCCTTCGCGCCGTCCACAAGTATAAGGACAGCCGTGAGCAGTTCGAGCGCCGCACCCACAAGCGCCTGATCGATATCAGCAACTCTTCTCCCAAGACCGTGGAAGCCCTGATGAGCCTGGAGCTGCCCGCCGGCGTGGAGATTGAGATCAAGCTGTAAAGGGAGCGCTGGGCACAGCGGATTCCCCCTCAAGCGAAATGGCTCTGCCGTTTCGTTTGGCTAACCTTGTTACCCATCAGCTTGTCGACTTGCGTGAGACAAGCGGGGTCAAGTCGCCGCAGCCATGGGAGCCAATGCCCATCCAACTGCGCCGACCAATAACCTTATTATAAAAGGAGAATCACAATGGAGAAAGCGATCATCGGTAAGAAGGTCGGCATGAGTCAGATCTTCGACGCCGACGGCAAGGTGATCCCGGTTACCGTCATTGAGGCCGGCCCCTGTGTCGTGGTGCAGAAAAAGACCGCCGAAAAGGACGGCTACGAGGCTGTGCAGCTGGGCTACGAGGATGTCCCCGAGCGCAAGCTGACCAAGCCCGAGAAGGGCCACCTGGACAAGGCCGGCGTGTCCCCCAAGAAGCACCTGAAGGAATTCAAACTCAAGAAGGCCGCTGAAATGAACGTGGGCGACGTGGTGAAGGCCGACGCCTTCGCCGAGGGCGATCACGTGGACGTCACCGGCATCAGCAAGGGCCACGGCTACGCCGGCGTCATCAAGCGCCACGGGGCCCACTCCCTGAAGGCCACCCACGGCACCGGCCCCGTCGCCCGGCACCAGGGCTCCCTGGGCTCCGGCACCGACCCCAGCCGCATCTTCAAGGGACTGAAGATGCCCGGCCACATGGGCGTGGAGCAGGTCACCGTCATGAACCTGGACGTTGTCAAGGTTGACCCCGAGCTGAACATGATCGTCGTGCGCGGCGCGATTCCCGGCCCCAAGGGCGGCCTGGTGACCATCCGCTCCACCGCCAAGACCATCGTCGTCAAGAAGGGTGATGCCGGCATCAGCGCCAACCCGCAGAAGGCTTCCGCGCGTGTCAACCCGCAGAAGGCCTCCGCAAGACGTTAAGGGAAGGGAGAGTGCTGAGAAATGGTAAAAGTTTTGAATATGTCCGGCAGCCAGGTCGGCGAGGTGGAGCTGAACGCCTCCATCTTCGGTATCGAGCCCAATATGCACGTTGTGCATGAAGTGGTCAAGAACCACCTGGCCAACTGCCGCCAGGGCACCCAGAGTGCCCTGACTCGGGCCGAGGTTTCCGGCGGCGGTCGGAAGCCCTGGCGCCAGAAGGGCACCGGCCACGCCCGTCAGGGCAGCACCCGGGCCCCCCAGTGGACCCACGGCGGCATCGTGTTCGCCCCCAAGCCCCGCAGCTACAGCTACGTGGTCAATAAGAAGGTCAAGCGCCTTGCCCTCAAGAGCGTCCTCTCCGCCAAGGCCGGCGAGGAGAAGATCATCGTGGTGGATTCCATCAAGATGGACGAGATCAAGACCAAGGCCTTCAAGGGCTTCCTGGATGCCGTGAAGTGCGACGGCAAGGCCGTCGTCATCACCCCCGAGGTCAACCAGAACGTGGTCAAGAGCGCCCGGAACATCCCCGGCGTTGTCACCACCACCGCCCGGATGCTGAGCGTCTACGACCTGGTGAACGCCAAGTACCTGGTGGTCGATCGGGCTGCCCTCGCCACTATCGAGGAGGTGTACGCATAATGATCTCTTATGATGTCATCATTCGGCCCGTCATCACCGAGCGTTCCATGGCCGGCGCCGCTGATAAGAAGTACGTGTTCGAGGTCGCTCCCGCCGCCGGCAAGATCGAGATCAAGAAGGCCGTTGAGGAGGTCTTCGGCGTCAAGGTCGCCAAGGTCAACACCATGATCGTCCCCGGCAAGGCCAAGCGTATGGGCGCGGGCCGTCCGGGCCGTACCAAGGACTGGAAAAAGGCCATCGTCCAGCTGACGGACGACTCCAAGACCATCGAGTTCTTCGAGGGTATGGTGTAAGGAGGAAGTAAAACATGTCTATTAAATCATTCAAGCCGACCACTCCGTCCCGCCGGCACATGACCGTTTCCGGCTTCGACGGTATTGACAAGAAGGCCAAGCCCGAGCCCAGCCTTACCGAGGTCCTCAAGAAGAACGCCGGCCGCAACAGCTACGGCCGCATCACCGTCCGCCACCGCGGCGGCGGCTGCAAGCGCAAGTACCGCATCATCGACTTCAAGCGGGACAAGACGGACATGCCCGCCACCGTCCTGCGCCTGGAGTACGATCCCAACCGCAGCGCCAACATCGCGCTGGTGGAGTACGAGGACGGCGAGCGTCGCTACATCCTGGCCCCCGTGGGTCTGGCTGCCGGCGACAAGGTGCTTTCCTCCGCCGCGGCGGATATCAAGCCCGGCAACGCGCTGCCTCTGGCCAACATCCCCGTGGGTACCGTGATCCACAACATTGAGATGCACCCCGGCAAGGGCGGCCAGCTGGTCCGCTCCGCCGGCACCAGCGCCCAGCTGATGGCGAAGGAGGGCAGCGACGCCCAGATCCGTATGCCCTCCGGCGAGGTGCGCATCGTCCGCCTCAACTGCATGGCCACTATCGGCCAGGTGGGCAACATCGACCACGAGAACATCCAGATCGGCAAGGCGGGCCGCAAGCGCAACATGGGTTGGCGCCCCACTGTCCGCGGCTCGGTCATGAACCCCTGCGACCACCCCCACGGCGGCGGCGAGGGCAAGAGCCCCGTGGGCCGTCCCGGCCCTGTGACCCCCTGGGGCAAGCCCGCTCTGGGTTACAAGACCCGCAAGACCAAGAACCCGACTGACAAGTTCATTGTCAAGCGGAGAAACGTGAAGTAAGGAGGCAGGAGAGATATGAGCAGATCCATCAAGAAAGGCCCCTTCGTTGCTCCCGAGCTTCTCAAGCGGGTCGAGGAAATGAATTCTTCCGGCAAGAAGACGGTGCTGAAGACCTGGAGCCGCAGTTCCACCATCTACCCCGCCTTTGTCGGACACACCATCGCTGTCCACGACGGCCGCAAGCATGTGCCTGTGTATATCCAGGAGGATATGGTGGGCCACAAGCTGGGTGAGTTCGCTCCCACCCGGACCTTCCGCGGCCATACCAAGGGCAAGTAATGAAGGAGGATGCAGAATAAAATGGAAGCCAAAGCTTATTTGAAATATCTCCGCATCTCTCCCCGCAAGGTGCAGATCGTTGCCGATCTCATCCGCGGCAAGGATGTGGGCGCCGCCATGGCCATCCTCATGCAGACCCCCAAGGCTGCCTCTGAGCCCATGATCAAGCTCCTCAAGAGCGCCGTGGCCAATGCCGAGAACAACAATAACATGGACGTTGAAAAGCTCTATGTGTCCCAGGTGTTCGCCACCCCCGGCCCCATCCTCAAGAGAGTGATGCCCCGGGCCCAGGGCCGCGCCTATCGGATCAACAAGAGAACCTCTCACGTGACCCTGGCGGTCGCGGAGAAAGCGTAAAGGAGGGAGTCAGGTTTTATGGGACAGAAAGTTAATCCCCACGGCATGCGCGTGGGCGTCATCAAGGACTGGGATTCCCGTTGGTATGCCAGCAGCGAGAAGGTAGGCGATCTGCTTGTCGAGGACAAGAAGATCCGCGACTGCCTGAAGAAGAAGCTCTTCAACGCCCAGGTGCCCAAGATCGAGATCGAGCGCTCCAACGGCGGCGTGACCATCTTCCTGCACTGCGCGCGGCCCGGCATGGTCATCGGCAAGGAGGGCAAGGACATCGAGGCCACCCGCCTGGAAGTCGAGAAGCTCATCGGCAAGCCCACCAAGCTCAACATCGTCGAGGTTCGCTCTCCCGATATGAACGCGCAGCTGGTGGCTGAGAACATCGCCCAGCAGCTGGAGAAGCGCATCTCCCACCGCCGGGCCATGAAGAACGCCATGGGCCGCGCCATGCGCGCCGGCGCCAAGGGCATCAAGTGCTGCTGCTCCGGACGTCTGGGCGGCCGCGAGATCGCCGGCGTGGAGCACTACCACGAGGGAACCATCCCCCTGCAGACCATCCGCGCCGATATCGAGTACGGCTTCGCGGAGGCCGCCACCACCTTCGGCCGCATCGGTGTGAAGGTGTGGATTTACAAGGGCGAGGTCCTCTCCCAGGCCCTGCGCACCACTCCCCGCACCATCGATACCTCCAAGCCCTACGAGGAGCGCCGGGAGCGGCGTCCCCGCCGGGACGGCGACCGCCGCGGAGGCTTCAACCGTGACAACAACCGCGGCGGCTTCAACCGCAGCGGCGACAGCCGTCCCCCCCGCCGCGATGGTCAGGGCGCCGGCTTCAACCGGGGCCCCCGTCCCGAGAAGAAAGAAGGAGGCGCTCAGTAATGCTTCTGCCTAAGAGAGTCAAGTACCGCAGAGTCCATCGCGGCCGCCTCACCGGCAAGGCCATGAGAGGCAACACCGTCACCTACGGTGATTTCGGCCTGGTGGCCACCGAGCCCGCGTGGATTACCAGCAATCAGATCGAGGCCGCCCGTATCGCCATGACCCGCTACACCAAGCGCGGCGGCCAGGTGTGGATCAAGATCTTCCCCGACAAGCCCGTCACCGAGAAGCCTGCTGAAACCCGTATGGGTTCCGGTAAGGGCTCCCCCGAGTACTGGGTGGCCGTGGTCAAGCCCGGCCGCATCATGTTCGAGATCGCCGGCGTCCCCGAGGAGACTGCCCGGGAGGCCCTCCGTCTGGCCAGCCACAAGCTGCCCATCAAGACGAAGATCGTTGCCCGCGAGGCCGCCCCGGAAGCAGAGGAAGTAGGTGAATAAAGATGAAGGCAAGTGAAATCCGTAAGATGAGCGAGGCTGAGCTGGGCGAAAAGCTGGTCAGCCTGAAGAAGGACCTCTTCTTCCTGCGTATGCAGCACGCCACCAATCAGCTGGACAATCCCGTGAAGATCGCGGAGGTCAAGCGCGATATTGCCCGAGTCAAGACCATTATTCGCGAGCAGCAGACCGCTGCCGCCAAATAAGAGAAGGAGGTAAATCGAAATGAGTGAAGCGAGAATTTCCTCCCGTAAGACTAGGGTAGGCAAGGTCGTGTCCGACAAGATGGACAAGACTGTGGTCGTTGCGATTGAGGACCGCGTGGCCCATCCTCTGTATAAGAAGATCGTCGGCCGCACCTATAAGCTGAAGGCCCATGACGAGCAGAACGCCTGCGGCGTGGGCGACAAGGTCAAGGTCATGGAGACTCGCCCCCTGTCCAAGGACAAGCG
Organism: Clostridiales bacterium; assembly: GCA_009774055.1. GTDB lineage: Bacteria > Bacillota > Clostridia > Oscillospirales > Oscillospiraceae > Pelethomonas. The sequence goes on along the minus strand of VSNB01000015.1, from coordinate 16,244 downwards.
CTGGCGCGTGGTCGAAATCATTGAGAAAGCGAAGTAAGGAGGTGCCGTTATGATTCAACAGGAAAGCTTTTTGAAGGTCGCTGATAATACCGGCGCCAAGGAAATCAAGTGCATCCGTGTGCTGGGCGGCTCCAAGCGCAAGTACGGCAACATCGGCGACGTCATTGTTGCCTCCGTGCGCAAATCCACCCCCGGCGGCACGGTGAAGAAGGGCGAGGTCGTCAAGGCTGTCATCGTCCGCAGCGCCAAGGGCGTGCGCCGCGCCGACGGGACCTATGTCCGTTTCGACGACAACGCCGCCGTCCTCATCAAGGACGACCGGAACCCCAGAGGTACCCGTATCTTTGGGCCCGTTGCCCGCGAGCTGCGCGACAAGGATTACATGAAGATCCTGTCCTTGGCTCCCGAGGTCGTGTAAGGAGGAGCGGAGAAAAATGGCTATGAATGTGAAGAAGGGCGACACCGTGGTCGTCCTGTCCGGTAAGGACAAGGGCAAGCAGGGCAAGGTGCAGTCCACCATCCCCGCCGAGTCCAAGGTAGTGGTGGAGGGCGTCAACCTGGTCACCTGCCACACCAAGCCCCGCCGTCAGGGCGAGGAGGGCGGCATTGTCCGCCGCGAGGCCGCGCTGTACGCCAGCAAGGTCCAGGTGGTCTGCCCCAAGTGCGGCAAGGGCACCCGGGTGGCCCACAAGATCGAGGACGGCAAAAAGATCCGCGTGTGCAAGCACTGCGGCGCCGGACTTTAAGAAAGGAGTAGGAAGAAACCATGCCGAATCTCAAGACGAAATATACCGAAGAGGCCGCTCCTGCTCTGATGAAGAAGTTCGAGTACAAGAGCGTCATGCAGATCCCCAAGATCGACAAGGTGGTCGTGAACGTGGGCTGCGGCGAGGCCCGGGACAATGCCAAGGTCCTGGAGGCCGTGGTCCGTGACCTGACCGCCATCACCGGCCAGAAAGCCATTATCACCATTGCCAAGAAGAGCGTGGCCAACTTCAAGGTCCGCGAGGGCATGCCTGTGGGCGCCAAGGTGACCCTCCGCAGTGACAAGATGTGGGAGTTCCTGGACCGCCTGTTCAACGTGGCCCTGCCCCGCGTGCGCGACTTCCACGGCATTAACCCCAACTCCTTTGACGGCCGCGGCAACTATGCCCTGGGCATCAAGGAGCAGCTGATCTTCCCCGAGATCGAGTACGACAAGATCGACAAGATCCGCGGCATGGACATCATCATCTGCACCACCGCCGGGACTGATGAGGAGGCCAAGGCTCTGCTGGAGCTGGTTGGCGCCCCCTTTGAGCGCTGATAGGGAGGATTAAAAAATGGCAAAAAAGTCTATGATTCTTAAGCAGCAGGCCGAGCCCAAGTTCTCCAGCCGGAAATACAACCGCTGCAAGATCTGCGGCCGCCCTCATGCTTATCTCCGCAACTACGGCGTGTGCCGTATCTGCTTCCGGGAGCTGGCCTACAAGGGCGAGATTCCCGGCGTGCGCAAGGCTTCCTGGTAAGTCCTGGCGCAGCCAAATAAACTTGTTAACAGGATGTTGAAAGGTCGTCGGGAATTACAAAATTCGTGATGATACCTCAACACCTAAACAGCAAAACGCATTCAGTGTCAAAAAGGCTCTCCCAAGCGGAGTATCTTTTTGGTGCGAAGCGCGAGCTGTAACTTCGAATGAGGAGGAAAACATTCCATGCACATCACAGATCCCATTGCGGATATGCTCACCCGCATCCGCAACGCGAACAGCGCCAAGCATGCCACTGTCGACGTTCCCGCTTCCAACATGAAGAAGTCCATTGCGCAGATCCTGCTGGACGAGGGCTATATTAAGAGCTTCCAGCTCATCGACGACGGCACCCAGGGCGTCATCCGCATTACCTTGAAGTATAACGGCGGCAAGGAGAAGGTCATTTCCGGCCTTCGCCGCGTCAGCAAGCCCGGCCTGCGCGTTTACGCCGGCGCGGACGAGCTGCCCAAGGTCCTGCGCGGCCTGGGCATCGCCATCATCTCCACGTCCAAGGGCGTCATGACTGACAAGGCCGCTCGCGCGGCCCACGTTGGCGGCGAAGTCCTGGCATTCGTTTGGTAAGGAGGGTATTTGACATGAGTAGAATTGGCAGAATGCCCATTACCATCCCCGCCGGCGTTGAGGTCAACGTCGCCGAGGGCAACCTGGTTACCGTCAAGGGCCCCAAGGGTACCCTGACCCAGCAGCTCCATCCCGACATGATCATCGAGAAGGAGGGCGCCGAGATCCATGTCAAGCGTCCCAGCGATGACAAGGCTCACCGCTCCCTCCACGGTCTGACCCGCACCCTGCTGCACAACATGGTGGTGGGCGTCAACGAGGCGTACAAGAAGACGCTGGAGATCAACGGCGTGGGCTACCGCGCCAGCAAGGAGGGCAAGAACCTGGTGATGAACCTGGGCTACTCCCACCCCGTTACCGTTTCCGAGGTGGACGGCATCACCATCGAGGTTCCTTCACCCAACACGGTGGTCATCATCGGCTGCGACAAGCAGCGGGTGGGCCAGTTCGCCGCCGAGGTCCGCGAGAAGCGTCCGCCTGAGCCGTATAAGGGCAAGGGCATCAAGTACGTGGACGAGGTCATCCGCCGCAAGGTGGGCAAGACCGGCGCGAAGAAGTAAGGAGGCGAGCTGAAAAATGATTAAAAGACCGAATACCAACGCTCAGCGGCTCAAGAGACACAAGAGGGTCCGGGCCAAGATTTCCGGCACCGCCCAGCGTCCCCGTCTGAACGTATTCCGCAGCGAGAAGAACATCTATGCCCAGGTGATTGACGATGTTGCCGGCGTGACGCTCTGCTCTGCTTCCTCCCTCAAGCTCGACGGAAACGGCGGCAACAAGACCGCCGCCCGCGAGGTGGGCAAGGCCGTCGCCAAGGCGGCCCTGGCCAAGGGTATCGAAGAGGTCGTTTTCGACCGCGGCGGCTACCTGTATCACGGCCGCGTGGCCGAGCTGGCCGAGGGCGCCCGTGAGGGCGGCCTGAAGTTCTAAGGGAGGAGAGAAAAAATGGCTAGATTTGAAAAACCCCAGAGCGAGTATATCGAGAAGGTCGTCCACCTCAACCGGGTCAGCAAGACCGTCAAGGGCGGCCGCGTCATGAAGTTCTCCGCCCTGATGGTCGTCGGTGACGGCAAGGGCAAGGTGGGCTTCGGCCTGGGCAAGGCCGCCGAGGTCCCCGAGGCCATCCGCAAGGGTCTGGAGGATGCCAAGAAGAACATGATGAACATCACCACTTCCGGCACCACCATTCCCCATGAGGTCATTGGCGAGTTCGGCGCCGGACGGGTCATGCTCAAGCCCGCCGCCGAAGGTACCGGCATCATCGCCGGCGGCCCTGTCCGTGCCGTCATGGAGGCGGCCGGCATCAAGGACATCCGCGCGAAGTGCCTGCGCTCCAACAACCCCCAGAACGTGGTCGCCGCGACCTTCGAGGGCCTCAAGAGCCTGCGTGGTCCCGCCGAGGTGGCCCGTATCCGGGGCAAGAGCGTGGAAGAGATCGTTGGTTAAGGAGGGGTCGTGACATGGCAAATCTGAACATCAAGCTCGTCAAGAGCCTCAACGGCAGATTGGATAAGCACATTGCCACTGCCAACTCCCTGGGGCTGCGAAAGATCGGTGACTCCACCGTGCAGCCCGACAATGCACAAACGCGGGGCAAGATCGCCAAGATCGGCTATCTGCTCAGCGTCCAAGAGACGAAGTAAGGAGGTACCGGATTTATGAATCTGCATGAACTGTCTCCCGCCGCCGGCTCCACCCATATTGGGAAGCGCAAGGGCCGTGGCGCCGGTACGGGCAACGGCAAGACCGCAGGCCGCGGGCACAAGGGCCAGAAGGCCCGCAGCGGCGGCGGCGTCCGCGTCGGGTTCGAAGGCGGCCAGATGCCTCTGGCCCGCCGGGTCCCCAAGCGCGGCTTCAACAACATCTTCGCCAAGCCTCTGGAGATCATCAACCTCAGCGCCCTGAACGCCTTCAACGACGGCGATACCGTCACCGCCCAGGTCCTGCTGGACAAGGGCATCCTCAGCAAGTGCCCCTACGGCTACAAGGTGCTGGGAAATGGAAAGATTACAAAGAAACTCACGGTGGAAGCTTCTGCATTCTCCAAGTCCGCTCAGGAGGCGATCGAGGCGGCTGGCGGGAAGGCGGAGGTGAAGTAGCATGATCCAAACCATTCGCAAAGCGTGGGGTGTCCCCGAGCTGCGGAAAAAGATCCTGTTCACTTTAATGATCCTTGTCATCTACCGGCTCGGCAGCGCGATTCCTGTCCCCTATGTGAATGTCCAGCTGCTCAGCGATTACCTGGACAGCATGGGCACCACGATCCTGGGGCTGTATAACGTGATGAGCGGCGGCGCCTTCGCCCAAGCCACCGTTTTCGCCCTGGGCATCCAGCCCTATATCAACAGCTCGATTATTATCCAGCTGCTGACCGTTGCCATCCCTGCCCTGGAGCGTATGCAGCGGGAAGGCGGCGAGGAGGGCAAGAAGAAGATCCAGTCCATCACCCGGTATTCCACCGTGGCGATCGCCTTCCTCCAGGCCTTGGGTTATTTCTTCATTCTGAAGAGGGGCTTCAACGGCATGAGCATGCTCACCAGCGATACGATCTGGGCGGCTCTGGTCATCATGGTTTCCTGGGTGGCCGGCTCCAGCTTCCTGATGTGGCTGGGCGAGCAGTGCAACGAATTCGGCGTGGGCAATGGTATCTCCATGATCCTGTTCGCCGGCATTATCTCCCGGGTGCCCAGCATGATCACCGGCATGTACAACGGCCTGGTGGCCGGCACTATGCCTTGGTGGCTCATCCTGCTGGCCGTGATTGGCATTCTGGCCCTGGTGGTGCTCATCGTCTTCGTCAATGACGCCGAGCGCCGCATCCCGGTCCAGTACGCCAAGCGGCAGGTAGGCCGTAAGATGTACGGCGGTCAGACCAGCAATCTCCCCATGAAGGTGAATATGTCCGGCGTTCTGCCCATCATCTTCGCCCAGTCTATCGCCACTATTCCGGCAACCATCGGCGCGTTCCTGCCCGCTCCCGCTGAGGACACCTTTGGCTATGCGGTGCTTAACGCAATTGACAGCAAGAGCGTGCTCTACCTGCTGATCTACTTTGTGCTGATTATCGGTTTCAGCTATTTCTATGCCAGCATCCAGTTCAACCCTGTGGAGATTTCCAATAACCTCAAACGCAACGGAGGCTTCATCCCCGGATTCCGTCCGGGTCGGCCCACCAGCGACTTTATCTCCCGTGTGCTGAACAAGATCACGCTTTTCGGCGCCCTGTATCTGGGCATTGTGGCTATCCTGCCCTTGATTGCCGACAAGATTTCCACTGCGGTGACCAAGCAGGTGACCACTCTGGGCATCGGCGGCACTTCCGTCATCATCGTCGTGGGCGTGGCCCTGGAGACGGTGAAGGCCCTGGAGAATCAGATGCTCATGCGGCAGTACAAGGGCTTCCTGGATTAAGGAGAGGGACATGAAGCTGATTTTATTAGGCGCTCCCGGCGCCGGTAAAGGCACGCAGGCGGAAATCCTCTGCAAGAAGCTGGGGATTCCCACCATCTCTACCGGGAATATCCTCCGCGCCGCCATCAAGGACGGCACCCCCACGGGGCTGAAGGCCAAGAGCTATATCGATGCCGGGAAGCTGGTGCCCGATGAGGTTATCATCGGCATCGTGGATGAGCGACTGGCCCAGCCGGACTGCGGGAAGGGCTATATCCTGGACGGGGTGCCCCGCACCATCGCCCAGGCGGAGGCCCTGGAAAAGGCCGACATTACCTTCGACGCTGTGGTGTCCATTGAGATAAGCGAGGAGGAGATCCTCCACCGCATGTCTGGCCGCCGCGTGTGCGAGGCCTGCGGCTCCAGCTATAATGTGGAGGCCGTGCCCCCCCGGCGGGAGGGCGTCTGCGACAACTGCGGAGGCAAGCTGATCCAGCGTAAGGATGATACGCCTGAGACGGTTCGTGAGCGTCTCAAGGTCTATCATATGGAGACAGAGCCCCTGGTGGACTTCTATGCCCAGCGGGGCCTGCTCCGGCCTGTGCAGTCCGCTCCCACCAAGGAGGGGACGACCCAGGCGATCCTGGCTGCTTTGGGGATTGAAAAATGATCACCCTGAAGTCGAGCCATGAGATCGAGCTGATGCGCCAGGCGGGAAAAATTACCGCGGCGGCTCGCGCCTTGGCGGGAGCTATGGTAGCCCCTGGCGTAACAACCCAAGAAATTGACAGAGCGGTACAACGGTTTATCAAATCCAAAGGCGCCGTGCCCTCCTTCCTGGGCTTTCACGGCTATCCGGCCAGCGTCTGCATTTCGGTCAACGACGAGGTCATCCACGGCATCCCTGGCAAACGGGTGCTGCGGGAGGGCGACATCGTGTCCATTGATGTGGGAGCTTATAAGGACGGATACCACGGCGACTGCGCGGGGACCTATCCCTGCGGCAGAATCTCCGAGGAGGCCCGGCGGCTCATCGACGTGACCCGCCAGAGCTTCTTCGAGGGCCTCAAGTACGCCCGGGAGGGCTACCGTCTGCCGGATCTGTCCGGCGCCGTTCAGCGCTATGTGGAGGCAAACGGCTTCTCCGTGGTGCGGGAATACGTGGGCCATGGCATCGGAACCCAGATGCACGAGGCTCCGGAGGTCCCCAACTACGTGGAGCCCAAGGCGGGTCGTCCCCGGTTTCTGCGGGGGATGACCATCGCCCTGGAGCCCATGGTCAACGCCGGCCGGGCCGGCGTGGTAGTGCTGCCCGACGGCTGGACGGTTAAGACCGCCGATGGGAAGCTCTCCGCCCACTATGAAAACTCAATTCTTATCACCGACGGGGAACCGGAGCTTCTGACGGACCCGGAGGCGAAAGCGGAGTAAGCGGCTATGGACATTGCGCGATCAGACATTGTAAAGGCTTCCGCCGGCAGGGATAAGGGAAAGCTTCTCTTCGTCCTGGACGTGGAGGGGGATTTCCTCCTGCTGGCGGACGGCAAGACCCGGCGTCTGGAGCGGCCCAAGAGGAAAAAACGCAAACACGTTGTTTTCCAGGCCCGCGTGGACTGCCGGACGACCGAAAAGATCCGAAGCGGGGATCGGCTCTCGAACAGCGAGCTCCGCAAGACCCTCGCCCAGCTTGGCGGGGATGGTAATCCAGACCAGGAGGGATGAGCACTTGGCAAAATCCGATATGATCGAGGTTGAGGGCGTAGTCGTTGAGGCGCTCCCCAACACGAAATTCCAAGTAGACATAGGAAACGGCCATACCATTCTGGCCCATATTTCCGGAAAACTCAGGATGAACTTCATCAGAATCTTGCCGGGTGACAAAGTCACGGTGGAGATGTCCCCCTATGACCTCACCCGTGGCCGGATTACCTGGCGTACGAAGTAGGAGGAATAGCAACATGAAAGTTAGACCGTCCGTGAAGCCCATGTGCGAAAAGTGCAAGATCATTCGCCGCAAGGGCCGCCTGATGGTGATCTGCGAGAATCCCAAGCATAAGCAGAGACAGGGCTAAGTGAATTTGGAGGTGCAAAGTTAATGGCAAGAATTGCCGGTATTGACCTGCCCAAGGATAAACGCATTGAGATCGGCCTCACGTATATCTACGGCATTGGCAGAAAGAGCGCCAAGGACATCTTGGAGAAGACCGGGGTCAACCCCGACACCCGTGTGAAGGATCTGACCGAGGCGGAGGAGAACAAGCTCCGTGAGGCCATCGACCACGGCTACACCGTGGAGGGCGACCTGCGCCGGAGCGTGGCTCTGGACATCAAGCGTCTGACCGAGATCGGCTGCTACCGGGGCATCCGTCATCGCCGGGGCCTGCCCGTCCGCGGCCAGCGCAGCAAGACCAATGCCCGTACCCGCAAGGGACCCAAGAAGACCATCGCCAACAAGAAGAAGTAAGGAGGGAGAATAGAAATGGCTGCACCGAAAACTGGCAAGCGGGTCATCCGCCGCCGCCGCGAAAAGAAGAACATTGAAAGGGGCCAGGTCCATATCCGTTCTTCCTTCAATAACACCATGGTAACCGTCACCGATACCCAGGGCAATGCCATTTCCTGGGCCTCCTCCGGTGGCCAGGGCTTCCGTGGCAGCAAGAAGTCGACCCCCTTTGCCGCACAGACCGCCGCCGAGGTGGCCGCCCGCGCCGCGATGGAGCACGGCCTGAAGACCGTGGAGGTCTTTGTCAAGGGTCCCGGTCAGGGCCGCGAGGCCGCCATCCGGGCGCTCCAGGCTGTGGGCCTGGAGGTGACCATGATCAAGGACGTCACCCCCATTCCCCATAACGGCTGTCGGCCCCCGAAGCGCCGCCGCGTCTGATTTGGAAGAAGGAGGAATTATTTCATTATGGCTAAGAATATGCAGCCCGTAGCCAAGCGCTGCAAGGCTCTGGGCATTTCCCCCGCCGCAATGGGCTACGCCAAGAAGGATACCAACCGCAACCCCGGCGGCCAGATGCGCAAGAAGAAGAGCGAGTATGCCCTCCAGCTCCAGGAGAAGCAGAAGGTCAAGTTCGTCTATGGCATCATGGAGAAGCAGTTCCGGATGTACTATGAGAAGGCCGCCCGCAGCCAGGGTAAAACCGGCGAGGAGCTGCTGGTTCTCATCGAGCGCCGTCTGGACAACGTGGCCTACCGTCTGGGCTTCGCCTCCACCCGCCGGCAGGCCCGGCAGCTGGTGAGCCACGCTCATTTTACCGTCAACGGCAGGAAGGTCAACATCCCCTCTTACCTGCTCAAGCCCGGCGATGTGGTGGAGGTGCGGGATTCCAGCCGCTCTTCTGCGATCTTCAAGCGCCTGGTGGGCGAGGACGCCCCCGTGGTTCTGGTTCCCCAGTGGCTGGAGCGGGAGAAGAACGCCCTGAAGGGCACCGTGACCCGCCTGCCCGTCCGTGAGGATATCAACGACATGCCCATCGAGGAGCATCTCATCGTCGAGCTGTACTCCAAGTAACCGGAGTCTACCCTCGATTAATGGAACTGAATTTCGCGCGGGCCTGGGTTTCCAGGCCTGCCAAGAGAAGGAGGGTACTGGATGATTGAAATTGAGAAGCCCCAGATCGAGTGCATCGAAACCCCTGGCGACGATTCTTACGGCAAATACGTGGTAGAGCCCCTGGAGCGGGGCTACGGCACCACCTTGGGCAATGCCCTGCGCCGCATTATGCTCTCGTCCCTGCCCGGCACCGCTGCTACCAGCATCAAGATTGCCGGCGTTCAGCACGAGTTCACCACCATCCCCGGCGTCAAGGAGGATGTGACGGACATCGTTCTGAACGTGAAGCAGCTCATCTGCAAGCTCCACAGCGAGGGGGTCAAGACCGTTTTCATTGAAGCGGTGGGCCCCTGCGAGGTGACTGCCGGAGACATCAAGAGCGACGGCGAGGTCGAGGTCCTCAATCCGGACCTGCACATTGCCACCTTGGGCAGCGGCGCATCGCTGAACATGGAGATCACCCTCAACCACGGCCGGGGCTACGTGCCCGCCGACCGGAACAAGCCCCAGCAGAGCATCATCGGCGTCATCCCTGTGGACTCCATCTATACCCCTGTGTATAAGGTAAACTACACCGTGGAGAACACCCGCGTGGGCAACATGACGGACTTTGACAAGCTGACCATCGAGGTCTGGACGGATTCCACCATTTCCGCCCGGGACGCGGTGAGCCTGGGGGCCAAGATCCTCTGTGACCATTTCACCCTGTTCACCGATCTCAGCGAGACGGTGGGCTCCCGCTCCACCGTGGTGGAGAAGGCGGAGACGCAGCGGGATAAGGTGCTGGAGCTGACCATTGAGGAGCTGGATCTCAGCGTGCGCAGCTTTAACTGCCTCAAGCGGGCCAACATCAACACGGTGGAGGATCTGATTTCCAAGACCGAGGATGAAATGATGAAGGTACGTAATCTGGGCCGAAAGAGCCTGGAGGAGGTCATCAACAAGCTGTCCATGATGGGCCTGTCCCTGGCCGACGAAGAAAGCAACTGATACGATTTTTGACAGATACGCCTTTTGAAGGAGGAAACCTATAATGCCTGGAACTCGTAAGCTCGGTAAGACTACCGACCAGCGCAGGGCGATGCTCCGTCAGCAGGTGACCGATTTCCTGGACAACGGGAAGATGGAGACTACCGTCACCCGCTGCAAGGAGATCCGGCCCCTAGCTGAGAAGATGATCACCCTGGGTAAGAAGGGCGACCTGGCCGCTTACCGTCAGGCCATGGCCTTTGTGACCCGGGAGGACGTGGTCAAGAAGATCTTCAAGGAGATCGCGCCCAACTATGCGGAGCGTAACGGCGGCTACACCCGCATCACCCGCACCGGCGTCCGCCGGGGCGATGCTGCGGAGACTGCGATGATCGAGCTGGTCTAAGCCGGCGGAAGATAAAAGCCCTTTCGTGTGTGGGAGTACTACACATACGAAAGGGCTTTTTGTTTACCATATAAACGAAGGGAGGAACAAAAATGGAGCGCGCGATACAGGAGCTGCGGCCGTTTATGAATGAGGGCATGCAGCTGACGGCCCTGCCCGCAAAGCGCAAAAAGAAGCTGGCGGCCTATTACTATCTGGCCGGCAGGCTGGAGGCGGGACGGCGGTATACGGAGGCGGAGATCAACGACATTCTGGATCAGTGGACGGTATTCCATGACCCCGCCACGCTGCGGCGGGAAATGTATAACATGCGCCTGCTGAACAGGACGGCGGATGGGGCGGCCTACTGGAAGGAGGAGGAGATTCCCGCTCTGGCGGAATTTATTGAAAAATATATCTGAGATGTATTGTGTAAAGGGTGGTTTCACCAGACCACTACATTACATTGACTGCGGTTCATTTGTGGCAAAATGACACAGGCTGGAAAGGCGGTGATCAACCAGCAGGAGGGAACCAAAGGGGGAGCGTCCGGGGATGACCTGGGCGCTCCGTTCTCTTTGTCGGCCCTCTGCGAAGAGCGCACTTACTCACCACCCGCAAGCTGGTGATGGTATGGCCTTCGGCCATCGTGCGCCCTACGGGGTTTGGCTCCGCCATCAGCTTTCCCCTGCCAGTATATACAGCAGACGCCAACGGCGGCTTGTGCATCGGACGCAGCCGCGCCGATCACCGGGGGCTTGGGGGCCTTCGGCCACCAACAAGCGGCACAGGGTATATACCTGCGCATTGCTTGCTACTACTATCAGCGCCTATAAAAGAGGGTTGAAAGTCGTTTGCTGTCATGGTATACTCTATTTTAAGGACAGTGATGAAGGTGCGCGAAAAAAAGAGAAAAAATGCAGTCAATATTTTGACCTGTGTTCTCTCGGTGTTAGGGGCAATCGGGCTGCTCCTTTTCTATGGTAGTCTTCCATCAAAAGATAACATACAGATCGGGAATCTTCCGAAGGAATTTAACATTGATGTGGGCAATAATCACATTGATTTTCAGGTGGAAAATGAGTGTTCAGCATATGCGTCCGCCTACGTTATGCGGCACTTAGGTAGGCAGGTTGCAGGTTCTGAATTGTATAATGATATTCACCGTGTATTCGGCTTCGTTTCTGTCAATTCTGTTGTTAGCCTGTTGCAAAGTTATGGATATGCAGCAAAAGCCTATCATGGAGATAATAACACTCTAAAGCAACGTTTAATTTCAGGAGTGCCTATTATCGCATTTATACGCACGCCTGATGATACGCACTATGTTGTAGTTGTTGGATATGATGAGAATTTCATATATCTGGTAGATTCAATCTCTGATAACGTCAATGCAAATGGCGGCTGGTATAACAGAAAACTCAGCACAGAGGAATTTGATGAGATTTGGAGAACGAATATGTACCCTGTTGAGAATATCTATATTGTCATATCAGGATTATAAAAATATAATTTCCAGTTTATGGGGGGATTTCATCTTTTGGGTAAAATCCCCCTTGACAAATGTTCTCTTGATGCGACTTCTCGGTAAAATGCGCCGTACCGCTTCCCGGGAGGACGAATCAGCGGCGGCCCCGGCCCAATAGCGGCAATTTCCTCGCCGGCGTCAAAATGACCAGTGATTCGGCCATATTTTCGGGATTTGCCCTCAAATGTGCAAAAAGCCCTTTTCAAAGGAGGGCCTCCGTAGTATACTGACAGCAGAGACAGCGCGTATGCGGAAAAGGAGGGAGCTTATGCGGCATATCACATGCGACGACTGCGGGAAACGGTACGACTACGACAGGGATGAATTCTGCCCCAAGTGCGGCGCCTTCAACCAGCCTGTCAAGACCTGGACGACCGACAGCCAGGGTAACGTACGGCGGGTGGACGGTGTCAATGAGCAGAATCACGCCGGTTCCTTCGTCCACAGGGAGGTACATAGGGAAAAGCGCGTCCGGCAGGCCAGAGGCATGGACTGGGAGGGCGCGGGGAGAAACGCCCCGCTGCGCCGTTCGCTGGAACGTCCGGCCCAGCGGAAGAAACAGGATTCCGTGTGGATCATCAAAGTGATTTTTATCGCCATTGGAGCAGCGATGCTGATTACCTGGATTCTTCCATGGATTTTCGTGCTTATTTGAAAAAGGAGAGGTTTGCCGCCGGGCGAACCTCTCCTTTCGCGTATTTTTCGCTCTCCCGGGCATACTAGGGCAAAGACTGCGGAAAAGAGGGAAAAACATGAAAAAAACGCTATGCGTGCTGTTGGCGGCAGCGGCCCTGCTGCCGGCATGGGCCTGCGCCCAGCCGGTGGAGCCGGACCTGTCCGCCTATGAGGATGCCGGCGGAAAGGCGGAGATTCCCGTGGAGATTCTGGGCGGGCTGGACGAAGAAACCCGGGAGGACCTGGTGGAGGCACCCAAATATGCAGCGCTGACCTTTGATGACGGGCCCCGGGCGGACACTACCGGGCGGCTGCTGGACGGCCTGCTGGAACGGGGGGCGGCGGCCACCTTCTTTGTCATCGGCGAACAGGTGCCCTGCAACAAGGAGCTGCTCCAGCGGATGAAGGCGGAGGGGCACCAGATCGGCAACCACACCTATTCCCACGTCCGCCTGCTGAAGGCGGACAAGGATGCGGTGGTGGAGGAAATCCACAAGACGGAGGTCCTGCTCACGGAGGCGGTGGGGGAGGGGAGCTTCTGGCTTCGTCCCCCCTACGGGCTCATCGGCAGCGAGCGGGCCGAGCTCATCAGGACGCCCATGATCTACTGGTCCGTGGACCCCCAGGACTGGAAGCTGCTGAACAAGGACAAGGTGGTCGCCGCTGTGCTGGACGCGGTCCAGCCGGGGGACGTCATTCTGCTCCACGACTTCTACTCCACCAGCGTGGACGCGGCCCTGGAGATCGTTGACCGGCTGCAGAAGGAGGGCTACGACTTTGTTACCGTGGAGGAGCTGTTCCGCATCCAGGGCGTGGAGCCCCAGCAGGGAACGCTGTATGCCCGGCCGGACCGGGTGCGGACCCTGAGCTGACCGGGGGACGGCTTGAGCGGCGGTTAAAAAACCGGCATCGGAATTCAACTGTTCTTCCATTGCGAAAAGGCCGGCGCCGTGCTACCATAGAACTGGGCCCGAAAAACAGGGGGACGCCCCTGGGAAAACGAGGAGCAGGATCATGGAGATCGGAAAACGCATCCAGCGGCTGCGCCGGGAGAAGGACCTGACCCAGGAGCAGATGGCGGCGGCTCTGGGGGTCACCAGCGCGGCGGTGAGCAAATGGGAGACAGGCGCCGCCATACCGGACGTGTCCATGCTGTGCCCCCTGGCCCGGATGCTGGGGACTACGGTGGACGGCCTGCTGGACTTCCGTCCGGCATTGGAACAGGGGGAGATCGACGCGCTGCTGGAGGACCGGCGGAAGCTGTTCGAGGCGCAGAAGATCGAGGAGGGGGTCGCCTCCTGCGAGGCGCTGCTGCGGGAGTATCCGGACGACCTGCGGCTGAAATGTGCGGCGGCGGGACTATACGTGATGTATATGCCGGCTATTTTGGATACGGATGGGAATAAGGACAGTATGAAAAGGGTCACCGCCCTTTTGGAGGAGAGCCGGAAAAGCGGCGATCCGCTTCTGGCGTCCAGCTCCCGCAGTATGCTGGTGAGCCTGTACGTCATGCAGGAGGAACCGGACAGGGCGCTGGAGATTCTGGACGAGGAGCCGGAGGCGCGTATGAACGTGCGGACGGCGCGGGCCAATATCCTGCTGCGCAAGGGGGACCTGGACGAGGCGGAGAAACTGTACCAGACGGGACTGTGGGCCGCCGGGCGGGAGGTGTCGCTGAACCTGGCGGGCCTGTACAACGCCGCCTACCGCCGGGAGGACTGGACGCGGGCCTTGGCGTGCGCAGACATGGCGCTGGCGGTGGAGCGGACCCTGGGGACCGGGGAGCTGGGCGGGCTGAGCAGCTCGCTGTATATGCTGCGCGCGGAGGTCCTGCGGCGGCAGGGCCGGCTGGACGAGGCCATGGAGGGGCTGACGGAGTATGTGAACCGGAGTCTGGAACAGTGGGCGCGGCTGCGCGGCGGTGAGGAAATCCGCAGCGCTTTTTTCGATAAGCTGAACATGCGCGGCTCCGGCATGTCCACCGCCTATCTGGCGAAGTATGTCCGCGCGGCCTTGGAGGAAAACGAGGAGCTGGCGGTTCTGCGGGAGCGGGAGGACTTCCGGACCCTGTTGGCGAGGCTGGCAGAGGCGGAGGCGCAGTCCGCCGGCTGAGTCCGGGGATGCGCCTGGAAATTATATAAGCTCCATAGTGGTGCGGAATAACGGCGCCGCTATGGAGCCTTTTTTATTTACATTGTGTATCCTAATAAAAACAATTTGATGATAAAAAGCGCAAAATAGAGCGTTCAACCCGCCTTCCAGAACCCATCGGATGGGAAAACCGCTGGCTGCGCCATGGATTTCCGCGAATTGGCAGCGGTTTCGGATTGACATGTTATTGTCAATGTAGTAAAATGTATAAAAATTTCACATAACGGAGGGTGAACGTACTTATATGAAAAAGCAGAATGTGTCTGACGCCGTCATCCGGCGTCTGCCCCGGTATTACCGCTATCTGGATGATCTGCACTTGAAGGGCAGCGTGCGTATCTCCTCCAGTACGCTGGGAGAGAAAATGGGCATCACCGCCTCCCAGATCCGCCAGGACCTCAGCTGCTTCGGCGAGTTCGGACAGCAGGGCTACGGCTATAACGTGGACGAGCTGCGCACGGAGATCGGCCATATCCTGGGCGTGGACGAGGAGCACCGGATCATTGTGGTGGGCGTAGGCAACCTGGGCCGGGCCCTGATCCAGAACTTCCATTTTGCTGACGCGGGGTTCCTCCTGGAGGCCGCCTTCGACGTCTCTCCCGCCTTGGTGGGCGGCGAGGTGGCGGGTGTCCCCATTCTGGACGCCGCCAGGCTGGAGCAGTTCATCCCGGAGCACAAGCCGGACGTGGCGGTGCTCACCGTGCCCCAGGCGGCGGCCCAGCTGACGGCGGACCGGCTGGTCCGGCTGGGCGTCCGCGGCTTCTGGAATTTTACTAATGTAGAGCTGAGCAGCGAGGTGGAAAACGTCCGCTTTGAGGACGTCCACTTTGCCGACAGCCTTCTGACACTCAGCTACCGGATCACCGAGCGCTGACCGGCCATTCGCGAAAGGAATCTCACTATGAAAAAGACCGCCGCCCTGCTGTTGGGGCTGTTGCTATGCCTGACGGCGATGACAGCTGCGGGAGACAGCGATCCTCTGATTTCCCAGTCTTATCTGGAGGGAGAGTTTCTCCAATCCCTGGAGGAGGCCGTGGGCCTCCAGCTGGACGCCTCCGACGAGGCAATCCGCGCCGGCGCAGGCCAGAAGCCGCCCGCCGCTCCGGAAGGGGAGGGGGACGGCCCTCGGGAGCATATGCTGAAAAAGGGAGACGTCCTTTCCGGCGGGACGGGCGCGTCGGTGACGCTGCTGGGCGGTGAGGTCCGTCTCGGCGCGTCCAGCGGGACGGTGGTGGACGTAACCGAGGGAACAGAGGTCCTGGCGGGACAGCCGCTGCGGATCAACCACAGGTACATCGTGCCGGAGGATGCGGACTTCACCGTATCCTCCCCGGCGGCGGTGCTGTCCAGCCAGGGGGGAGGCCGCCTGACGGCCTCCCAGAGTCCGGACCACTTTGCCGCCGCCAGGGCCCGGCGGGCCCTGGGGGTCTTGCGGGGCGCCGGGTCCGGGTTCGGCGCGGGCTTCGACCGCCCTCTGGCCCCTGAGACGGGGGAGGG
>VSNB01000149.1 GCA_009774055.1 Clostridiales bacterium | reverse complement strand
CGGTGAGTGTTCCCGGGGTCTTGAGGGTACGGTACCGCTGGGACAGGATGCCCGCCAGCAGCTCTTTATCAGGGGTCTTTCCCATGCTGCCGGTGATCTGGACAATGGGGATGTCAAACTGATCCCGGTACCAGGCGGCAAGGTCCCGCAGGGCCAGCTTGGTGTCCTCTACCAAAATATATGCCTTATCGTCCCGGACCTTCCGCGGCAGTCTGGCGCAGAAGCACCCCGCCGCCCCCCTGTCCAGCGCCATATCGATATAGTCATGGCCGTCAAACCGCTCCCCCGCCAGGGGTACGAACCAAGCCCCGGCGGATATGGTGCGGCTGTCCGTAGAGACGTCGGTAATTACCGTATGTTCATCGCCGAACAGTGCGCCCTGCACGGCTTCGCAGATTTGCGCGGCGGTTGTGGGGATCATGGGCATATTCCTCCTGTCCTTCTATTCGGCTTCCTGCCGGGCGGCGAAAAAGGCGTCGCACCAGTCGTGCCAGTTCTTTATCTGCTCCTCTGGGCTGTAGAGGGCCATGTCCCGGATATGCCGGATGCCTCTATTCCTGGCCTCCCGGACGAATTCCGCCATAATACACTGCTGCTGAGGCGGTATGTCGCTGGTAAAAACCATGGCGGTCCGGATGCCCCGCCGCCACGCCTCGTAAAGGCGGGTATGTCCGTCCAACGTACACAGCACGCCGTCCTCCAGCGTCATGGTGGGAATCACCACATCGGCGGCGGACCGGATAAAATGCCCCACCGCCGCGCATTTCTCCCGGTCAACGGAAAACTGTGAGGGCTGAAGGCTGTCAATCTCCACCTCGCGCTGCTCCACCGGCGGCAGGTCCAGGAGACATTTCCCCGCCGAGTCATAAAACGTGGTGATATGCTCCGTATAAAAGCGAAAATTCTCCGCCGCCTCGCGCAGGTCGTCCTCGTTCAGGTTCTCCGCTTCCACCACGGCCTCATGGCCCGAGATAATGCGGAAAGAACAGGGCGTGCCGTCCACCAGAAACGCGCCGTGCTGGTACAGCGTCTCCTGCGGAAATCGGGGATCGGTATAACTATTAATTCTCTCAATATCCATGGTTTTCCTCCATCTGGGGCAATTCCTGTATCTATACAGAATATAGTATAGCATAAGCGTTTGGAAATTACAACCTGGACAGACAATTTTAGCACTCTCATATCGAGAGTGCTAAAATTCACAGACAGGACATATTCTTCGCTATATTTGTTCATAATTCCAGAGCATACTATGGGCATAACAAAAAAGAAACAGGAGGATTTCCATTATGTTTGAACTGATGCCTTTCACCCGCAGCCGCGGCGTAGACCTGTACCACCCCTTCCGCGACCTGGAGGAATTGGAGCGGAACCTGTTTTCCAGCAATGGCGCGGCCGCCTTCAAAACCGACATCCGGGACGCCGGCGACGCCTACGTACTGGAGGCCGACCTGCCGGGCATGAAGAAGGAGGACATCCACATTGACATCGACGGCGAGCGGCTGTCCATCAGCGCCGAACGCTGCGCCGTCAAGGAGGAAAAGGATGAGAACGGCGGCTACATCCGCTGTGAGCGGTCCTACGGCGCCTTCTCCCGCAGCTTTGATATCTCCGGCATCCGCGCCGAGGAGATTTCCGCCGCCTACGAGGACGGTGTATTGAAACTGACCCTGCCAAAGCAGGCCAAGGCCATACCCGCCAGCCGGAGGCTGGAAATTCAGTAAAACGTCCGCAAAAAATCCGGCAGGCGAAAGCCTGCCGGATTTTTTCCGTTATCAGAGCTTCTCGCGGACCTTGGCGGCCTTGCCCACGCGGTCGCGCAGGTAATACAGCTTGGCCCGGCGCACAACGCCGTGACGGACGACCTCGATCTTGTCGATGGTGGGAGAGTGCAGGGGGAACACCTTCTCCACGCCGATGCCGTAGGACACCCGGCGGACGGTAATGGTTTCCTCGATGCCGCCGTGCTTCTTGGCGATGACGATGCCCTCGTAAACCTGGATACGCTCACGGGCGCCTTCCTTGACCTTCACGTGCACCTTCACAGTGTCGCCGACCTGAACAGCGGGCATGTCCTTGACCTGGGATTTGGTCAGTTCCTTGATGAGATCCATGGGATATTTCCTCCTAATTTATAGGCGTTCTTAACAATTTTAAGCAGGCGGGCCGGTATCGGACCCCGCCCTTGACAGAGGACCGCCCTTTATCGCCAAAATAGAATACCACAAGCATTGGAAAATTGCAAGAGCTTTTTTGCCAACCGCCGCTATTTTATCTCCATAGCAGACATCAATCAGCATTCCAACTGAAAAAAGTCCCTCCTTCGGAAATTTTTCGCATACGGGCGGCTGCGCTGCCCCATTCCCACCCTCGCCGCGGCGGTCAATGCGCGGTCGTGCGCTGTTCATGGTAACCATGCGGTCGTCAGTGTGCTGGGCATACACGGTACAGCAGGGAGTCGAACCCCGCCCCGCAGGCGCCCCGGCCCGCGTCCACATGTTTGATCTCTTTCAAAATCGCGCCCGGCTCCGCGCTCGGCCGGGAGAGCCCGCATTCGCCCCGCCTCGGCTACCTTCGCATTATTGCAGCTCCGTAGTCCAGTTGGCGTTCTGGATGGCGTTGTCCGTCTCCCGCAGCTCCCGGGCCAGGGAGTCCGCCTTTTTCCGGTACTCCGGCACGGAAACCGCGCTGCAGATCCTGATCTCCGACCGGGTGGCCCGGCGGGTCAGGCTGCTGGCGGCAGTCAGGAAATTCCGGTAGGTTTCCGCCCGCAGCTTCAGGCAGTCCCGGCGGGCCAGCAGCTCCGTCAGGGTCCCCTTCTCCGTCCGCGTCTCACTGTTGGTCCGGTTGATGCGGGCCATCAGGTCCTCCAGCCGGGCGGCGCAGTCCTCGTACTCCACCAGCAGCGCCGCCGGGTCCTCGGCGGGAGCGTCCCCCTCCTGGACGGTGGCGTTGTCGTACAGGCGGCTGGCAAGCTGCTCCATCCGCTTTTGCAGGTCCGCCCGCAATTGCAGGGCTTCGGCTAATTTCATTATGACAGGACTCCCTTCAAAAATACGCGTTTTTGTTAAGAATAACAGCCTTCGTGCGAGTTGTCAAGAAATTGCGCCTGACTACAAAGCTTTTCATTCTTCCTGCAATTCCAGAAGGTATTTTTCGCTCTTTCGAACTGCCTCCTCCTCCCGAAGGCTCCAAACATAGTGGCGCACCAGCCGCCGGATATAGACAGGCACCGTTTTTGTGGAATCCTCTGTTTTTTCAATTAAATCCTTGATGTACGCATAATCGCTCCTGGTCATGCTGATGGTAACATGAACTGGATGTTTGTCTGGCAGCGGCATACTTGTTCCTCCTCAACTTATTTGTAGTCTATAAGCTTATATTTCATATTCTATCAGATGCTACTCAAAATGTCCAGAGAATTGTAGCCTATAGGAAGATAAATAATAAGCTGTCGGACTATTTTATGAGGTGGACTATGGACAAAAAAGAATTGGGGCGGCGTGTCAATATTGCCCGGAAGGACAGGGGGCTGACCAGCGAAAAGCTCTCGGAGCTCTGCCATATCAACGCCACTTACCTCCGGCAGATCGAGGCGGGGAAGAAAAGCCCCAGCCTGGAAGTGCTGCTCACGCTTTGCCGGGAGATGGGGGTATCGCCAAATTATTTGCTGGCAAGCGAGCTGACGCCAGCGGAAGAAGACGGCGTGGAGCTGCTGCTGCAGCTATACCAGAAAGCAACGCCCGGTCAGATAAAAATCATAACCGCTATGGTTTCCAGCGCACTGAGCGTACTGAATACGGACGAAAAGCCCGCCTCCACGCCATAACGTGGAGGCGGGTCCTTCATTGAGAGAAACTCAGAACAGCGTGATCTGGCTGGTATCCGCCATCCCCGCGAAGGCTCCCAATGCCTTGAGCTGGTCAATATGGGTTTTTGACAGCTTATTGCAGCACATGGAAAATTCCTCCACCGAGATAAATTCCTTCCCTTTGCGCTTCTCTACCGTGTCCAGGGCCGCCGTCTCCCCCAGTCCCCGCACGGCAGTGAAGGGCGGAATCAGCGCATCCTCCCCCTTGCAGACAAACCGGGTGGCCTCGGACTCGTAGATGCTGATGGGCTCGAAGCGGAAGCCCCGGAGGTAGAACTCGTAGCAGACCTCCAGCGTCACCGCCAGATCCTGCTCCACGGCGGCGGCGTCCTTGTTGTTCCAGATCTCCTGCAATTTCCGCTTCACATTGTCGAACCCGGCACAGCAGTATTCCGCGTCAAATGCCTTCGCGCGGATGGAGAAGAAGGTGGCGTAGAAGGCCAGCGGCCTGTGGACCTTGAACCAGGCGATCCGGAAGGCCATCATCACGTAGGCCACCGCGTGGGCCTTGGGGAACAGGTAGCCGATCTTCGCCAGGGAGTCGATATACCACGCAGGCACGTCGTGCTCCTCCATGGCCTCCTTCCAACCCTCCTCGAAGCCGCCCTTCTTGACCTTGCCCTTCCGGACGGACTCCATGATCTTGAAGCTCATCTTCGGGTCCAGGCCCTTGGAAATGAGATACAGCATGATGTCGTCACGGCACCCCACCGTCTCCGTAACGGAGGCCGTGCCGCTGACGATCAGGTCCCGGGCGTTTCCGATCCACACGTCCGTGCCATGGGAGAAGCCGGAGAGGCGCACCAGTGTGTTGAAGTCCTTGGGCTGGGTGTCCATCAGCATCTGTCGGGTAAACTTCGTGTTGAACTCCGGAATGGCGACCGCCCCGGTGGGGCCAAGCAGGGGGTCGTCCTCAAATCCCAGGGCCTTGCTGGTGGTGAACAAGCTCATGGTGTCCTTGTCGTCCAGCGGAATCTGCCGGGCATTGACCCCCGTCAGGTCCTCCATCATCCGCACCATGGACGGATCATCGTGGCCCAGCATGTCCAGCTTCAGGAGGTTGTCCTCCATACAGTGATATTCGAAATGGGTGGTGATAATGTCGCTGTCGGCGGCGTCGGCGGGGTGCTGGACGGGACAGAAGTCCTCCACGTCCAAGTCGTCTGGCACCACCACCAGTCCGCCGGGGTGCTGGCCGGTGGTGCGCTTCACCCCCACACAGCCCAGGGCCAGACGGTTCTCCTCCGCGTGGCCGGGATTGAGGCCCCGGGCCTCCAGATATTTTTTTACATAGCCGTAGGCAGTCTTTTCCGCCACCGTGCCGATGGTCCCTGCCCGGAACACCTGGGTTTCCCCGAACATTTCGATCGCGTGGCGGTGGGCCCGGGCCTGGTACTCGCCGGAGAAGTTCAGATCGATGTCCGGCACCTTGCCGCCGCCGTAGCCCAAAAAGGTTTCGAAGGGGATGTCGAATCCATCCTTCACATACCTGGTCCCGCACGCCGGGCAGTCCTTGTCCGGCATATCCGCCCCGCAGCCGTAGGAGCCGTCCAGGATGAACTCGTTGTGCTTGCACTTGGGGCAGCGGTAATGGGGCGGCAGGGCGTTGACCTCGGTGATGCCCGACATATAGGCCACCAGCGACGAGCCCACGGAGCCCCGGGAGCCCACCAGGTAGCCGTTCTCCAGGGACCGCTGGACCAGCTTCTGGGCAGACATGTACACCACGTCGTACTTCCCCAGGATGCCTCCCAGCTCCACGTCCAGACGGTCCACGATCAGCTTGGGCGGATCCTCTCCGTAGAGCTCGTGGACCTTGTCCCACACCAGCCGGTTCAGATCCTCCTCGGAGTTCTCCAGCCGCGGCGGAAACAACTTCCCCTTGGGCAGCAGGTCAAACGTCTCTACCTGGTCCGCAATGGCCCGGGTGTTGGCCACCACCACCTCGAACGCCTTCTCCTCCCCCAGATAGGAGAACTCCTCCAGCATTTCGTCGGTGGTCTTGAAATAAATCGGCAGCGGGGAGTCGCAGTCTGAAAATTTCTTGGTATCCAGCAAAATATGCCGGTAAATCTCATCCTCCGGGTCCAGGAAGTGGACGTCCCCGGTGGCGCACACCGGCTTGCCCAGCTCCTCCCCCAGCCGGACGATGGTGCGGTTGAAGCCCCGCAGCTCCTCCTCGTCCCGGGCCTTACCGTCCCGGAGCATAAAGGCGTTGTTGCACAGGGGCTGAATCTCCAGGAAGTCGTAGAAGGAGGCAATACGCTTGAGCTCCGCCCAGTCCTTGTACTCCGCCGCCGCCTGGAACAGCTCCCCCGCCTCACAGGCGGAGCCTACGATCAATCCCTCCCGATGCTTCACCAGCTCGTCCTTGGGCACCAGCGGAAACCGCTTGAGGTATTGCAGGTTGGAGGCGGAAACCAGCTGATAGAGATTTTTCAGCCCCACCTTGTTTTTCGCAATCAGGATGATGTGCTTGGGCTTCCGGTTGGCGTGGCCTTTCTTCCGCAGCTCCGGCATAGCGGCGTTGACGGCCTGGAGGGAGTGGACGTCCAGATCCCTCTCCATCATCCGGAAGAAGTGGGGGAGAAACAGGCCGCAGGTCGCCGCGTCGTCGCTGGCCCGATGGTGCTGGAAGGCGGGCAGCTTCAAATGCTCCGCCACGATGTCCAGCTTGTACTTCCCCAGCTCCGGCAGCAGGTTCTGGGCCAAAATCAGGGTATCCACATAGGTGGGGTCAAAATCCAGACCCGCCTCCCGGCACCCGGCGCGGATAAATCCGATGTCGAACTCCGCGTTGTGGGCCGCCAGCGGCCTCCCCCGGACAAAGGCCAGAAAGTCCTTCAGCGCCTCGGCGGGCTTCGGCGCGCCCTGCAGCATCTGGTCGGTGATGCCGGTGAGGGCGATGATCTCGTTGGAGAGGTGCCGCCCCGGGTCCACGAAGGTCTGGAACCTCTCGACGATCTCCTCCCCCCGGATCACCACCGCGCCGATCTCCGTGATGGCCTCCTGATTGACCTTCAGGCCGGTAGTCTCGATGTCAAAAGCCACGTACTCACCGGCAAACGCGGCCTCCTGCTCCCCGTGGACCGGAATGCGGTCGTCCAAATTGTTGACAAAATACCCCTCCATGCCGTAGAGAATCTTGATGTCCTTGGCGGAGTGCCACGCGTCCGGAAACCCCTGCACCACGCCGTGGTCGGTAATGGCGATGGCGGGATGGCCCCACGCCTCGGCCCGCTTGACGATGTTGCCGTCCGGCCCGGCCTTGGGACTGAGGGAGGAGAGCGCGTCCATGTTGGAGAAGGTGGTGTGGGCGTGGAGCTCCACCCGCTTGACCTCGGCCTTGTCCTGCCGCATTTCGTGGGGATAGGTGGAGATATTCCTCGGGTCCACCAGGACGTCGCTGCCATCCCGGTTGAGCTTGACATACCCCTGGACCTTCACCCACATTCCGGGCTTCACGTCCTTCTTCAGCTTGGCCTTTTCCTCCTTTTCCAGGTATTTTGTCACCCGGACGGAGTTTTTGAAGTCAGTCATGTCAAAGGTCAGGCAGAAGACGCCGGGACGGCGCGTCTCATAGAGGTCGGAGAAAAAGACCTTTCCCGCCACGATCACGCCGCCCATCTTTGGGTTGAGCCCCTCCATGGACTGGACCGCGCCCTTAATGGGCGCGCCCATGATGATCTCCCCGCCTTCGCTCTTTTTGACCGGCCCGGCCTGGGCCGGGGCAGAGATCGTCTGATGGATGGAAACCTTTTCCAGGCCATAGGCCTCCGCCACGGCGGCGGCCAGGGCCTCCTTTTTTTCACCCAGGTCGGAGGAAACGGTAAGGGCCAGGTGCATTGCCCTCACCGTTTTCTCTATTTCGGCGGCAGTAAGATACGCTCCATTCAGAAGGGAGCGCAGGTCCCATGGCAGAGGGAGATTGGTAAACAGTTCAAAAAAGGGAATCTGCTGCGGCATTGTTATCAATCCTTATCTGCCGCGCTTCGCGCGGCACGGTAGTGGTTTCTTGAATCGGCCCGGGACCTGCGCGGCCCCGGACTCCGCGCCTACTTTTACTGCGCGGCAAAAGTAGGCAAAAACGCGCTTAGACCTACGGTCTAAGAACCCCTTGACGGGCAGGCGCGTGCGCGCCTTTGCCCTATACGGGGGTTAAAGGACTGTGCGGCGGGTTTGGTTGACAGGCGATGCCACTGAATTTCTGGTCCTACGGGTATCTAATCTACCGGCTTGGCAGTCAACCGACTCCGCCTGCCGGCCTGTTAAAGGGGTAGAGCCTGCCAGGGGGACCTTCTACCGCAACTGCCCCGGGAGCTCCCAAAGCGGTGCGGTAGGGTCTGCCGATGACATCGTCGGGTAGACGCTTCGCC
Organism: Clostridiales bacterium; assembly: GCA_009774055.1. Lineage (GTDB taxonomy): Bacteria > Bacillota > Clostridia > Oscillospirales > Oscillospiraceae > Pelethomonas. Next base: position 130 of record VSNB01000149.1, on the reverse strand, counting down.
TGATCCATGGGAGCCACCTGCATCAGACCGGACAGACTACAGTGGAAGCGCAAAAAACAAATTACCCCCGTAATGAAGGAGGATTCTTAAGGAACGTAGTTCCTTAAGCGACCTAGATTGTGCAATGACC
>VSNB01000148.1 GCA_009774055.1 Clostridiales bacterium | reverse complement strand
CCGTAATGGAGGAGGATTCTCAAGGAACGTAGTTCCTTGAGCGATCTTTTGCTTCTTTTCGCTCGCGCGAAAAGAAGACCCCCGCCGCCGTCGAGGCGGCAAAGGTAAAATAAGAAGAAAGCCCCCGCCGCCCCGCAGGGGCGGGAGAAAACTGCCATGCTGATCCAAGACTTTTTTAAAGAAAATCCCATCTGCGCCGTAGCCTTCTCCGGCGGAGTAGACTCCGCCTGCCTCCTGTGGGCCGCTGCCGCCTATGGCAGCCGAACCGCCGCCTATTTTGTAAAAACCCCCTTCCAGCCCGCCTTCGAGCTGGAGGACGCCCGGGAAACCGCAGGGCGTCTGGGCGCGGAACTGCGGGTGCTGGAGGCCGACATCCTGTCGGTTCCGGAGGTCGCGGCGAATCCGACAGACCGCTGCTACTACTGTAAGCGGGCGCTGTTCGCCCGCATCCTGGAGGAATCGGCGCGGGACGGCTTCCCAATGGTTCTGGACGGCTGCAACGCCTCCGACGACGCTTCCGACCGCCCCGGCATGCGGGCCCTCCGGGAGCTGGGGGTCCGCTCCCCCCTCCGGGAGTGCGGCATCGATAAGGCCGGCGTCCGCCGCCTGGCCCGCCAGGCCGGCCTGCCGGTCTGGGACAAGCCCTCCTACGCCTGCCTGGCCACCCGCGTCCCCGCCGGGACGCCCATCACCCCGGACGCCCTGGACCGGATCGCCCGGGGCGAAGCGTTCCTCATGTCCCTGGGCCTCTCCGACTTCCGCCTGCGCCTGCGGGAGGACGGCGCGCTGCTCCAAGTCCGGGCGGACCAGACGTCCCTGGCCCAACGCCTCCTGCCGGAGATCTGCGGGAAGCTGGAGTCGGACTTCCGCCAGATCCGCCTGGACCCCGTCCCCCGGGCCAGCCGGGAAACATAGCCAAAACAAGGCAGAGAACCGCCGCCGCACCGGCGCGCGTTCTCTGCCTTGCTTTTTATGGGCTTATCTCCGTTCCCCGACCACGGCGGCCTCCGGCCTCTCCTGCGCCGCGGCCTCCTGCCGCTGGCGGGCGTTGGCCAGCATCAGCTTCAGCCGGTTCTCCTGATTGACCCTGGTGGCTCCTGCGTCGTAGTCGATGGCGACGATGTTGACGCTGGGATTTTTCTCCTTGATGGGCTTCATCATGCCCTTGCCGCAGATGTGATTGGGCAGGCACCCGAAGGGCTGGGTGCATACGATGTTCCCCACGCCCTTGTCCGCCAGCTCCAGCATTTCCGCCGTCAGCAGCCAGCCCTCGCCCATCTTGACCCCCATACTGATGGTCCCCTGGACCAGGCTGACGGTATGGGTAAAGAGGGTGGGGGGCTCGAACCGCCCCTGCTCCCGGATGGCGTCGATCATGTCCTTTTCCTTGTTGACCAGATACTGGTAGGCGATCTTGTAGGCCAGTTGGACATTTTTCTGCATTCCGTAGAGCTTCCGGTCCAGCAGGTTGTTGTACACGCAGTACAGGCAGAAGTCCAGCAGGCCGGGGACCACCGCCTCGGCCCCCTCGTCCACCAGGAACTGCTCCAGGTTGTTGTTGCCCAGGGGGGAGTACTTCACGAAGATTTCCCCCACGATGCCCACCTTCACCTTGTCGGACTTCTCCATGGGAATCCGGGCGAAGTCCTCCAGAATCCGGCGGTAGTTAGCTTTCACATAGCGGTAGCTGGCCTTGCCGCCGGCGGTCATTTCCTCCGCCAGGCGGTCCGTCCACCGCTCCGCCAGGGCCTGGGCGGTCCCTCGTTCCAGCTCATAGGGCTTGCACTGGTTCACCAGCGTCATGAGCAGGTCGCCGTAGAGCACCCCGTAGATCATCTTCATAATGAGCGGCAGGGTCAGCTGGAATCCCGGGTGCTTCTCCAGTCCCGCCAGGGACAGGCTTATCACCGGCACACGGCCTAGCCCCGCCTTTTCCAGGGCTTTGCGCAGCAGGTGGATATAGTTGGACGCCCGGCACCCGCCGCCGGTCTGGAACAGGATCAGCGCCACCTTGTCCGGGTCGTACTTCCCGCTCTGGAGGGCGTCGATAAACTGTCCGATCACCAGGATGGCGGGGTAGCAGGTGTCGTTATGTACATATTTGAGACCCGTCTCCGCGATCCGGGGCCCGCTGGTCTCCAGCAGCTCCAGGTTGTAGCCGCTGCGGCTCATGACCTTCCCGATCATCTTGAAGTGCATGGGCAGCATGTTGGGTACCAGGATGGTGTGGGTCTTTTTCATTTCTTCCGTAAAGACGACGTAGCCTTTTTCTTGGTCGATCATAGGGTGGTTCCTTTCTTCTTCGCGCCTGATCGGCGCGAACGGGAATTGTTTCTATTCGATAGCCCGGGCTCCCGCGCCCGGACGGCGGCCTACTTTTCCCTTGTAGGAAAAGCAGGCAAAAGTACACCAGAACCTGCGGTTCTGGACTCCCTTCTCAGCCCCGCCTGTCCGGCGGGTCATCGGCGGGGGATTTTCGAACCCTGGTTGCACAGGAAGAGTTGCACTGCCCCTGAACAACCAGTCCTTCGGGCATCTGATCTAGTGGCTTGGCGTTTGACCAACTCCGGCTGACGCCCTGTTAAAGGGATACAGCCATCTATGAGGCCCTCTATTTGAGATTTTTCTTATATGGTTGCCTATTGTCCGGAAACTTTTTCCGCTTTTCGGAAAGAACTTGAGGGAAGACAAACCTCCGCGTTGTTACGTACGGAAGCAAGTCGATGTCCGGTCGGGTACCAGACCAGCACAGCAGGACTGCCCAAAATGCTGCTGCAAGCGTTCCTTGACAATTGAATCGCAGTGATCCTCTGCCGCTCCAAAGTACCGGCGCAGCGGAAAGGGTTCAGACACCCTTCTCCTCCAGCGCGCCGATCAGGCTCCGGAGCCGGATCTTCACCGCCCCCAGATTGGTGATCTCATCGATCTTGATCTGCGTATACAGCTTCCCGGATTCCTCCAGGATGCGCCGCACCTCGTCGGTGGTGATGGCGTCCACCCCGCACCCGAAGCTCACCAGCTGCACCAGCTGCACGTCCGGATTTTCGCACGCGAACCGCGCCGCCCGGTAGAGCCGGGCGTGGTAGGTCCACTGGTTCAGCACATGCACGGGAACCGGGTCCGCCAGATGGCACACGCTGTCCTCGCTGACCACCGCGAACCCCAGGGAGGAAGCCAGCTTGTCGATGCCGTGGCCGATCTCCGGGTCGATGTGGTAGGGCCGCCCCGCCAGGATCATGATGTGTTTCCCATGGGCCCTGGCCCAGGCTACCGCCTCCTCGCCCTGCTTCCTTACCGCCAGCATGTGCGCCTCATGGGCGGCGAAGGCGGCGTCCACCGCCCTGCGCACCTCTTTCCTCGTCACGTCCCGGAACACCGGGGACAGGCAGTCGTGAAGCTCCTTGGCCAGCTCCTTCCGGTTGTTGATGTTGAGGAAGGGGTAGAGGAAATGGGTCTGGGCCAGATCGTCCATATTTCCGCGGAGCAGCTCGGAGTAGTAGGCCACCACCGGGCAGTTGTAGTGGTTGTCGCTCTCCCGCTCGTCCACGTTGTAGGTCAGACAGGGATAGAACACCGCGTCCACATGCCGCTCCAGCAGCGCCTCCATATGCCCGTGCATGATTTTCGCCGGATAACAGGCCGTATCGGAGGGAATGGAGAACTGCCCCTTCTCATAGAGCCGCCGGGAGCTGAGCCCCGAGACTTCCACCTTGAACCCCAGCTCCGAGAAAAACGCGTGCCACAGCGGCAGCAGCTCATACATGCCCAGGGCCAGGGGCAGACCGATGGTCCCCCGAATCTCCGCCCTGGGCGTCAGTCCCATCAGCGCGTCCCGCTTCCAGGCGTACAGGTTGGGCAGCTCCTCCGCGTTCGCCAGCCCCAGCCCCTTCTGGCACTGGTTGCCGGAGATAAATTTCTTCTTTCCATCCCCAAAGCTGTTGACGGTCAGCCGGCAGTGGTTGGTACACCCCTGACAGGTAGCGGCCTTGGCGGTGTGTACAAAATTAGCCAGTTCGTCAGGGCCGATGAGCCCCGAGCGCGGGGCGGACACCGACTCCATGGCGTACAGCGCCGCGCCATAGGCCCCCATAAGCCCCGCGATAGCGGGCCGGATCACGTTCCTGCCCAGCTCCATTTCGAAGGCCCGGAGCACCGCGTCGTTGTAGAACGTTCCCCCCTGGACCACCACATGCGCCCCCAGCTCCTCCGCGCTGCCTGCCCGGATGACCTTATAGACGGCGTTTTTCACCACGCTGACGCTCAGCCCTGCGGAAATGTCCTCCACCGTAGCCCCATCCTTCTGGGACTGCTTCACCGAGGAGTTCATAAACACGGTGCACCGGCTCCCCAGGTTCACCGGGGCCTCCGCGTGGAGCCCCTTTTCCGCGAAAGCGGCCGCCTCATAGCCCATGGACCGGGCGAAGGTTTCAATAAAGGACCCGCAGCCGGAGGAGCACGCCTCGTTGAGCATAATGGAGTCAATGGCTCCGTCTTTGATTTTGAAGCACTTGATGTCCTGGCCCCCGATATCCAGGATGAAGTCCACCTCTGGGCAGAAGTGCTTGGCGGCAGTATAGTGGGCGATGGTTTCCACCACGCCCCTGTCCACCCTGAAGGCAGCCTTGATCAGCTCTTCCCCATACCCGGTCACCGCACTGCCCCGGATGGTTACCCGATTGCCGCACAGGCCATAGATTTTCTCCAGCTGCTCCCGCACGATCTCCGCCGGATTTCCCCGGTTGGAACTGTAGTAGGAATACAGCAGCTCTTTGTTCTTCCCCAGCAGCGCGGCCTTGGTTGTCGTACTGCCGCAGTCGATGCCCAGCCAGGCGTCCCCGGCGTAGGAAGCCAGATCCCCCTCCACCACCGTGGCGGCGGCGTGGCGGGCGCGGAAGGCGGCGTAATCCGCCTCCGAGGCGAACAGGGGCGGCAGCAGGCTGGCCGTGTCCCGGGTCGCGGAGCTGCCGGCGATTTTCTCCCGCAGCTGGTCCATGGTGTAGACTCCGCCGGACGCCTCGGCGTACAGCGCAGCCCCCATGGCCACGGCGAACCGCCCGTACTCCGGGAAGACCGCGTGCGCATCGTCCAGCTTCAGCGTCTCCTGGAACCGCCGCCGCAGGCCCTTGCAGTAGTACAGCGGCCCGCCCAGGAACAGCACCTTGCCGCCGATCCGCTTCCCCTGCGCCAGTCCCGCGATGGTCTGGTTCACCACCGCCTGATAGATGCTGGCGGCCACGTCGGCGTGCTTGGCCCCCTGGTTGAGCAGAGGCTGGATGTCCGTTTTGGCGAACACGCCGCACCGGGAGGCGATAGGGTACAGCCGGGTGCTCTGCAGGCTCAGCTCGTCCAGCTCGTCGGCGGTGATGCCCAGCAGGGTGGCCATCTGGTCGATAAAGGCTCCCGTCCCTCCGGCGCAGGAGCCGTTCATTCGCTCATCAATACCTCCGTCGAAAAAAATGATCTTGGCGTCCTCGCCGCCCAGCTCCACCACGGCGCTGGCGTCCGGCTCCAGCCGGCGCACCACTTCCCCGGTGGCGAACACCTCCTGGACGAAGGGGACCCCGGCGCTCTCCGCCAGTCCCAGCCCAGCGGAGCCGGAGATCGCCGCAGTGAAGCGGCGATTCCCCAGGAAGGGGGCCGCCTCCGCCAGCAGCTCCAGGGTTTTCTGCCGTACCTGGGAAAAATGCCGCTGATATGTCTCAAACAGGGGCCGGCCGTTCTCCGCCGCGACGATTTTCGCCGTGGTGGAGCCGATGTCGATCCCCAGGGTCAGATTGCACTCATTCCTCATATAGATTCGTTCTCCATAAGGCCGTTTTGCGGTCATTATAGCATAAATCCCGAAAAATGTTTATGGACAAAATGTTAAATATATGTGAAGGATTTGTTTTTCTGTTTTGCCAGATGTTATAGTCGAAGGGGAGGAAAAGAAGTCAAAAGCTTCTTTTCCTCCCCTTCGACTATATATTTCGTCCCGTTCTCCCGCCAGGGGCGTCTGGAATCGTGTGGAAATTGTAAACTTTTTTTAAGAAAGCGATTTGCCGTTTACATTCCCGCTCCTGTATGGTATCTTTTAATAGGTAAGCTGCGGCGTGAAGGCGCGGCGGCTGTGAAAGATGCCGAAACCTGCAAATTATATTACATACAGATGGAGGAAACCACCCTATGGAAAAACCTGTTCTGGTCGTTCTGGCTGCCGGCATGGGCAGCCGATACGGCGGCTTGAAGCAGATGGACAGCGTAGGCAGCTGTGGGCAATGCCTCATCGACTATTCCATCTATGACGCCCGGCGGGCCGGGTTTGAGAAGGTTATTTTTGTCATCAACAGGGAGCTGGAGGCCGACTTCCGCGCCTTGGTGGGCAGCCGGATCAGCCGGGGGATGGAGGTCCGCTACGCCTTCCAGGAAATGGAGGACATGGTGGGCGACGTGCCCATTCCCCCCAGCCGGACCAAGCCCTGGGGCACCACCCACGCGGTGCTGGCGGCCCGGGAACTGATAGACGGCCCCTTCGCGGTTATCAACGCCGACGACTACTACGGCCCCGAGGCCTACCGGGTGCTCTACGACTACCTGGCCCACCACACCGACCGCCCCGACTGCTTCCAGTACGCCATGGTGGGCTACTACCTGGGCAAGACCCTCAGCGACAACGGCGGCGTGACCCGGGGCGTGTGCCGGATCAACCGGGACGGCCTGCTGGAGAGCATCGTGGAGCAGCAGAACATCGAGAGGGAAGGGGAGGGCGGCCGCTTCACCACCGACGACGGCCAGAACTGGAACTACCTCTCCGGAGAGACGCTGGTGTCCATGAACTTCTGGGGCTTCCAGCGCAGCTTCCTGGAGGAGGCACGGGAGCGGTTCCCCCTGCTGCTGCGGCGGGCCCTGGGCCACCACCCGGAAAAGGGGGAGGTGCAGCTGCCCGTCATGGTGGCGGACATGCTGGACCGGGGACGGGCCCAGGTGCGGGTGCTGTCCAGCGGGGAGAAGTGGTTCGGCGTCACCTACCGGGAGGATAAGCCCAAGGTGGTGGAGGCCCTGCGGAAAAAGACGGAGCAGGGCCTGTATCCGGAGGACCTGTGGGCCTGACCTGCGCTTCCATGAACACCCCCGGAAAATTGCAATCTTGTAGCCATGACCGGCAGTCCGGTCAGAAGGAGTTATCAAAATGATCTTTTACTTTTCCGCCACCGGCAACAGCAAGTACACCGCCGAGCGCATCGCCTCCGCCGCCGGCGACCGGACGGTGTTCCTCCGGGACGCCGTCCGCGGCCGCAGCTACCGCTACGACGTATCCCGGGAGGAGCGCATCGGCTTCGTGTTCCCCGTCTACTTCTGGGGCCTGCCCAGCATTCTCCGCTTTTTTGTGGAGAAGCTGGAGCTGACGGGCTATCGGGATCAGTATATCTATGCGGTGATGACCTGCGGCGGAAGCACCGGCGGCGCGGCGGACCAGCTGGCAGGGCTGCTGGAGAAGAAGGGGCTGTCCCTGTCCGCCCAGTTCGGCATCCCCATGGTGGGCAATTACGTGCCCATGTTCAAGGTTGTTGGCCCGGAGGAGGCGGAGGCCCGTCTGGACGCGGCGGAGGAGTATATCGACGAGGCCGCCCGGGCCATCCGGGCCAAGGGCCTGGGGGACTACAACCGCTGCCGGGACACGGCCTCCGGAGCCATGACGGCGGTCCTCTACCCCCTGTACGCCCATGGCCGGTCCACCAAGCCCTTTGTGGTGACGGACCACTGTATCGGCTGCGGGCTGTGCCAGGAGATCTGTCCTTGCGGGGCCATCCTGATCTCCGGGGGCAGGCCGGCATGGATCAAGCCCCAGTGCGTGCGGTGCCTGGGATGCCTCCACCGCTGTCCCGCCCAGGCCATCCATTGGAAGAAGGCAGACGAGGCCCAGGGCCGCTACTACAACCCCCGGGTGGAGCCCTGAGGCGGCGCGCGGACAGAAAGCAAAAATTCCCTTGTTTTTTTAAGAGAAATAAGGCATACTAAACACAAAATTCGGAAAGGAGAACAAAAAATGGCGTATATCACACTGACTAAGGACAACTTCGCACAGGAGGTGCTCCGCTCGGAGCAGACGGTCCTGGTGGACTTCTGGGCCTCCTGGTGCGGCCCCTGCATGGCCCTTGCGCCCACCATTGATGAGATCGCCCAGGAGCAGAATCAGGTAAAGGTGGGCAAGGTAAACGTGGACGAGGAGCCGGAGCTGGCCCGTCAGTACCGGATCATGAGCATCCCCACCCTGATGGTATTCCGGGGCGGCGAGCCCGTCCGCCGGGAGGTGGGCGGTAAGTCCAAGGGCGAGATTCTGGAAATGGTGGGCCTGGACCCGGCCCACGCGAAGTAAGCGGATCGATAGAATCCAGCATAAGAGCCTGTTTCATATCTCAACGAGTGCGGATTGGCGAGTGGATTTTTTGTCCAGCGAGGCAAAAAGCCGCAGCA